>NZ_CAXQGS010000132.1:0-98789 GCF_964223445.1 Cytobacillus sp. | reverse complement strand
ATTTTCGGCCTGCCTGCACTGGATATTCCATCTGTAGCTTCGTGCCTCACCAAAGCGGAAATGGAAAAACTAATCCCTTATCGATGGACAGATGATGCATTGGATGAGCGTGTGGAGAGCGGGGCTGAAATAGAATTTTGCGCGAACGCCATTAAAAAAGAGTATGGTAAAGATCGAAGCATTAAAATTAAACTTCCAGATATTACGTTCGAGAAAAAGCTTGAAATAGATCTTGGCGGAGTGACTTGCCAGCTGCAGCAAGTCGGCGGGGACCATTCTTCAGATTCGGTGGTGGTATATATAAAGGAAGAAAAAATATTATTTTTAGGTGATGCGATATACGCGAATCTTTACGCAAGTAAATGGAATTACACAGCAGACCGCGTACTTCAGCTAATGGATGCACTGGATCAGTTTGATGCAGATACATATATTTTATCCCACGGGACTGCCATCTCAAAGTCAGAGTACCAGGAGGAAGCGGCCTTAATGCGGAAGTCTGCACAGCTTACAAAAGAATTCGAAGGGCAGATGGAAGAAATGAAGAATGCCTATCAATCCTATGTCAATCGTGAACTGAATGACAATGAGCTTGAAACGATACAGTACTTTGCAAATGGTTATGATTTGCAAAAAACTTATGCAGATTAATTTGTAAATCAAAAATCCTTTTTAAGGGAGGGTGTCATGAATAATTACTCTGTTAATCTATCAACTGTTTTTACAGAAGTTCCTTTTTTGGATCGGTTCAAAAAAGCCCGTGAAGCTGGTTTTGTTTATGTGGAGTGCCAGTTTCCATATGTATATACAATAGAAGAAGTCAGGAATGAGCTTGAGAATAATAATTTATCAATGGTCTTAATAAACCTGCCGGCAGGTCATTGGGAAGATGGTGACAGGGGACTGGCGGCAGACCCGTCGCGCATAAAGGAATTTAGAAAATCAGTTGAAAGAGGAATCTGTTATGCGAATGGTCTTGGAGTTAAAAAGATACATTGCATGGCAGGGATACACCCGGATAATAATTGGGAAGTGTTTGTTGAAAATCTCTTTTATGCGGGCACTGCAATGTCTAAGCACGGGATTACTTTATTAATTGAGCCTATCAATCCATTCGACATGCCTGGTTATTTCTTAAGTGATCTCAAGCAGGCTGCCGGCATTATCCAGCGTGTTGGTTTGCCTAATGTGAAGCTTCAATTCGACTTTTACCATATCGAAAGAATTCATGGCCATTCTCTTTCCGTGTATCAAAAATACGCTGAGATGGTTTCGCATGTGCAAATTGCTGACCATCCGGGCAGACAGCAGCCGGGGACTGGCGAAATAAATTATACCGAAATCCTTCAATATTTGAGCAAACACTACCGAGGCTTGATTGGTCTTGAATATAATCCACAAGGCAGAAGTGAAGGAAGTTTTGCTTGGATGAAAGGGGTGACACCATGAAGATTGGATTTATTGGTACAGGAGTAATGGGTTCGCGGATGGTTAAGCGTCTTCTGGACAATGGCTTTCACGTCATGGTTCATAATCGCACAATTGAAAAAGCACAGCCCCTTATTGAGCTGGGAGCCATATATTCGGAAACGATCAGCTGCCTGGCCAATCAAAGTCAAGTTGTGTGTACATGTCTTTCTATGCCAGACGATGTTCTGAACGTCTATACAGGTAAAGAGGGGATCATTCATAGTGCTCAGCCCGGAACGATATGCATTGACTTTACATCAGTAGGGGCCGACACGAGTAAAACAATCTTTGAGATGTCTTATGCTAAAAAGATCAGTTATCTGGATTGTCCGGTTAGCGGCGGTCCAGAAGGAGCTGAAAGCGGGAAATTAACGATCATGGCAGGCGGTGAGAAAGAGGCTTTTCAAAAAGTTAAGCCGGTACTGAAGGTGCTCGGTGACACAATAGAATATCTGGGACCTTCGGGTTCAGGCAGCATTGCCAAGCTGATTAATCAGTATCTTGTTGCTGTACACTCTCTGGCTGCATCAGAGGCAATGGTAGCCGGATCTGCCTATGGACTGGACTCCGAACTGCTCTTGAAAGTCCTGAAGGCAAGCTATGGCGACAGCAAAATCCTGCGCAGGCATATGGAACAATATGTATTCGACCGCCAATTCACACCAGGAGGGGCAGTGAAATATGTCCATAAGGATGTCCGGCTCGCCAACCAGCTTTTAATGGAAGCTGGCCTAAGCAGATTTACAGGTCAGATGGCCGAAAAAGCATTCCAGACAGCAGCTGAGCAAGGCCGCTGCGACCAGGATATGTCGGCAGTAATAAAGGCGCTGGAGGAAGAGACAGGAATTATTGTGAAGAGAAAGAAGTCATCATCGGACACAGAAAGGCTTGGTTATTAGCATTCATTTGATATGTATAGCAGAATGCACTGTGAACAAACTGAATGCTGGGATGTGCCAAAATTCAGGATGATATAATTTATACCCCGACGATAAAAACCGGAACTTTACGATTCTTCCGGCCCCCTTAAAAGGAGCTATTTCTATTAAAATATCAGTATTTTCTGCTATAATGATAATCTGAAATAATAATAGTGAAACCGGGAGAGCAGCAATGAAACGCAAAAAATGCAAAAAGCGTACAAAACGCAGATCAAATGTAGCATTCCTGTTATTTTTTTTGGTTCTGATTTTTGTCCTATTTGATCAATTCAAGCAGCTTAATATTAAGGAAACAGCGATTTCCTTACTGCCTAATACTGTTTCAAGGGATGTTCAGAATTATACGCCGATCCTTCAGAAGGAATTGAAGGAAGTTAACCTTGAAGAATATACTCTCGTATTGGCCGCAATCATGCAGCAGGAAAGCAAAGGAAAGGGCGGAGACCCGATGCAGGCTTCGGAATCCGCAGGACTGCCCCCGAATTCCATTCAGGATCCGGAACAAAGCATTAAGCAGGGTGTTAAACATTTTCAGAAAGCATTAAATTATGGCAGTCAAAAAAAGGTGGACTTCCCTTCCGTTATCCAGGCTTACAATATGGGAATCGGATATATAGACTTTGTTGCTGAACAGGGAGGAAAACATAGTGAAGAAATTGCGAAAGAATTCTCTCTCAAACAGGCCGAAAAAAAACCGGAAGTTTATAATTGCGGAGGCGACAAGAATAATTTCCGCTATCCATACTGTTATGGGGATTTCTCGTATACTACAAAGGTAACGAAAAATATTGAGATTCTTACAGCAAGTAACACAGGAAAATCCGGAGAATTTAAATCAGTATGGTGAAGTGAAACATAATAATATTATGGTAAACTAAAACCGCACTTTTTAAAAAGTGCGGTTTGTTTTTTATTTCCATTCATACCGAAGGGAGGTTTGAATAGCCAGATTTTATGGATCCTCTCTCAACCTGGGTATTCGTGGTTATGAATAAAAAGGTTTAAAAATACTTAAAAAGAGGAATGGTTTTAGGTCATAACCGGTCTAAGAGGTGTATAAATTTCCTCCATTATATTCATTTAAATGAATTGGCTTTTATGTATAATTTGTTTAAACGAATCATATATATAGGCTGTTGTCTGTTTTTTATCCTTCCTTGAAAATTATAGATCTATAAGTTTTTTACATAAAAAGTGAAACCAAATTGCATTTCATTCGTCTATATAGACGTGCAGCTTTAATTAAGGTGCAACAGCCAGCTAAGGCTGTGAACGGGGCTTACCCTCTGTCCATAGTCATTAAAGAGCATTTTATCTGGACATGCTTGACATTTTGTGAAATGCGAGTATAGTTATATTCTTGTGCAGTGCTTTTTTTGCATGTTCATAGTTTATTAATATTTATCAGGTAAACTAATAATTGGGCTGATTGCCAACATTAGATTTTTAAATTACTAGCGAAATATGTTAAAATAATGTGCTAGAAGGCAGGTGTATGATTTTGAATACTTTACTTCATAAAAGTCAGGATATATTAAATAAATATATTGGCTTTTTCTTTTTAGCAGTAGTTCTGCTCTGGATGAAAACGTATATTACTCAAATGACACAATTTAACCTGGGCATTGAAAGTGCCTTGCAGCAGTTCCTTTTATTCATTAACCCGCTTGGGTCTTCATTGCTGTTTTTAGGAATTGCATTCTTTTTTAAGGGCAGAAGAAAATATATCGCCTTGATGGTTATGTATTTCTTGCTATCGTTCCTGCTGTTTGCCAATGCAGTGTACTATCGTTTCTTTAATGACTTTATTACATTGCCGACCTTGACGCAGACACAGAATTTTGGTGACGTCAGCGGTAGCATCAGCTCATTATTACAGCCGACTGATATCTTTTTCTTCCTTGATTTCATCGTGCTTGCCGGCTTGCTTGTATTTAAAGCCGTAAAAATTGAAACAAAGGATATGACGCGCCGCAGATCAGCAGCTTTAATTTATGCTTCTCTGGCCATTTCCTTTGCTAACCTGGGATTGGCTGAAACAGACCGCCCGGAGCTTTTGACAAGAGGTTTTGACCGCAACTATATTGTTAAGTATTTAGGTATGTACAATTATACGATTTATGATGCAGTACAAAGCACGAAGGCATCCGCGCAAAGAGTTATGGCGGATAGCAGTGATACAACCGAAGTCATCAACTTTACGAAATCGAATTATGCTGAACCGAATCCGAAGTACTTCGGAAAAGCGGAAGGCATGAATGTGATCTACCTTCACCTGGAATCAATTCAGACATTCTTAATGAACTATGAACTGCACGGTGAAGAAGTAACACCATTCTTGAACTCACTGATTGAAGAAGAAAATACAACGTATTTTGATAACTTCTTCCATCAGACTGCACAAGGGAAAACAGCAGATGCTGAGTTTATCCTAGAAAATTCCCTATATGGATTGCCGCAGGGCTCTGCTTTTACCACTAAGGGCATGAATACGTACAATGCTGCGCCTGCAATTCTGAAAGATAAAGGATATACATCTGCAGTCTTTCACGGTAACTCAGGCAGCTTCTGGAACCGTAATGAAATTTATAAATCATTTGGATATGACAACTTTTTTGATGCAGATTACTATGATTTAAAACCTGAAAACATGGCTGATTACGGTCTAATGGATAAACCGTTCTTTGAACAATCCATGCCGTACCTGAAGTCGCTAAAACAGCCGTTCTATTCTAAGTTTATTACCGTATCTCATCACTATCCGTATCATATGGATCAGGAACTGGCGACAATTGAGCCTCATACAACTGGGGACAAATCAGTGGATAATTACTTCCAGACAGCCCGTTATGCTGACGAAGCGCTTAAACAGTTCTTTGAACAGCTTAAAGCTTCCGGCCTGTATGAGAACTCAGTAATTGTCATGTATGGTGACCATTATGGTATTTCCAAGAATCATAATAAAGCTATGGAGCAAGTGCTTGGCAAGGAAATTTCAGCGTTCGATAGTGCCGGTCTGCAGCGTGTGCCTCTGTTCATCCGCGTACCTGGTATGGAAGGCGGAGTAAATCACGAATTTGGCGGACAGATTGACCTGATGCCGACATTGATGCACTTGCTTGGCATCGATACTAAACAGTATCTGCAATTCGGTACTGACTTATTATCAGAAAATCATGATGACCTTGTGCCGTTCCGTAACGGAGATTTCATGAGTCCTACCATTTCATCTGTTGACGGCAAGTTCTATGACTCAACAACTGGTGAACTGCTGGAGGAAAGCCGGTTTGAGGAAGCGAAAAAACTTCAGGAAAGTGCCGAGCAGAAATTGGCGCTATCTGATAAAGTTGTAAACGGAGATCTTCTCCGCTTCTACACCCCGGAAAACTTCGAACCGGTTGACCGTTCGAAATACGATTACAAAGCTGAAAACAATGGAGTAAACAAGAAAAACGAAGTAAATGAAGAAACTGCAGAAGCAGATAAGCCATCAAATGAATAACTAGTAAAGGCTGCCTGGATTGTCCACCAGGCAGCCTTTTTTATAGACTGTAGGCCTCATAAAGCCTTTTGTTCGCGGATGCTTTCTTTGGCCTGTGCAGATGTGTTATGCTGATGATCCTGTTGGGATAAATAGTATTCTGAGCTGAACGAGTTTCTTGGCTCTTCAAGCCAGAACACACACATGGAGAAGCTTATCAGAGCACCAGCTGCAAGAATAAAAAAGAATGTCTGCGGTGAAACAAAGGTATAGAGTGTTAAGTATATCGTTGCGCCGACATTGCCGTAAGCGCCTGCCATTCCGGCTATCTGGCCAGTTATCCGTTTTTTTATCATTGGTATAACCGCAAAGGTTGCTCCCTCTGCACCCTGTATGAACATGGATGTCAGAATGGTCATGAGAACAGCAGCAGGGAGGGGCCAGCTGGAATCGATAAAGCCCATTCCAAGAAGGCCAGCAGAGATTCCTAGCATATATACAAGCATCACCCGTTTGCGATTTCCCATCCGATCTGAAAGGATCCCGCCAAGAGGCCGGGCGATTAGGTTAATAAAAGCAAATGAAGCTGCGATTAATCCTGCTGTCGATGGAGTCAGGGAAAAGGTCAGCTGAAAGAACATGGGCAGCATGGATACAATGGCGAGCTCTGCTCCAAAATTTGCAAAGTATGTACTGTTCAATGCTGCCACATTTTTAAAATTATATTGATCTTCATCTGGCACTCCTGCTTTCAGGATTGGGATGTTCACTTCCAATATCTTATAAAGCTGTATGATGAAAGCTATGCCAATCAGGCTCCAGACAATATATAAAGTGTTTTCCTCAATAAATCCCAGATTTTCAATCCTCCATGCACTGATTGCCAGAGCACCTCCAAGCGGAATCGACCACAAGATTAGTCTGAACATATCCCCCCAAGTGCTGACTTCCATTGCCCCCGACTTTTTTGGTTTAATAAGGGACTTTCCCTCAGGAGTATCCTTAACTGCACAATAATAGAAGATTCCATAAGCAAAACATATGACACCTGTCAGGGCTATGGCATATCTCCAGCCATTTTCTCCGCCGAAAAGCGTAAGTCCTATAAAGGGCAGTACCATCGCTGCTGCTGCTGAGCCGAAATTTCCCCATCCTCCATATATACCTTCTGCAAACCCTACATCTTTTGGCGGGAACCACTCTGAAACCATGCGTATGCCAATAACGAAGCTTGCTCCTATGCTGCCGAGAACCAAGCGGGAAATCATGAGCTGCAGCCAGTTATCTGCAAACGCAAAAACCAATGCAGGAACGGACATGACAATTAATAAAGAGGAATAGATAATTCGAGGTCCGAACCGATCCAAAAGATTGCCAATAATAATTCTTGCCGGAATGGTTAAGGCTACATTCAAAATTCCTAGCGCGGCCATATGCTCGGCAGTAAGCCAATTCATTTCACTCAGCATCGTCGTGGCTAAAGGTGCCATGTTGTACCAGGTGAAAAATGAAATAAAAAAGGCCATCCATGTTAAATGCAAAATCTTCATTCGCTCATCTTTAAATTTAAAAATGTCAGCTAACTTCAA
The DNA here is from genome assembly GCF_964223445.1 of Cytobacillus sp. NCBI lineage: Bacteria > Bacillati > Bacillota > Bacilli > Caryophanales > Bacillaceae > Cytobacillus > Cytobacillus sp. Next base: position 91,308 of record NZ_CAXQGS010000132.1, on the reverse strand, counting down.
TTAAAATCCCCCTTCAATTACCTGAATATTTTAATATCATTTCATATAATTTAATTGAATGTAACTGTTGTGTTAGGTTTTCTAACATATAACAAAAGATCTATAATTAATCCAACCTCTTGATATCACCAGGATTAAACGCTTTCATACCAATGTAAATCAGGGTAATAAGAAGGGGTGGTGCCAATTGGAAAAGATAGGGCAAAAGTAGAGGAATATTAAAAATAATCAAAAAGTTATGTTAATTACTATTTTGATGTGATATTATCTAACATAACAAAAATGAAATGAGGAAAGGCGGGTAATAGCATGGGGAGGGAGTATGATGGCTAAAGAAAAGCTAGTTGTCATTGGAAACGGGATGGCAGGCGTACGCTGTGTGGAGGAAATCATTCAGAATGATCCGGACAGATTTTCGATTTCGATTTTCGGAAGTGAAAAGTATCTTAATTATAATCGCATCTTATTGTCCTCTGTCCTGCAAGGGAATTCTTCAATCGAACAGCTGACCATTCGACAATCAGACTGGTACGCCAGAAACCACTTCAATGTCTTTACAAATGAAACCGTATTGGTTATTGACACCGCCAGAAAAACAATAACCACTAACAAAAAAAGAATAGTTTCATATGACAAAATGATTATTGCGACCGGATCAACACCTTTTGTCCCCTCACTGCCAGGAGTCAGCAAAGAAGGAATCCTGACGTTCCGTACGATAGAAGATTGCAGGCGGATTATGAATGAGTCAGAAAAGGGCAAAAAAGCTGCAGTTATTGGGGGAGGTTTGCTTGGGCTTGAAGCTGCTCAGGGCCTGATCCAAATGGGTATGGACGTTCATGTCGTTCATAATGCTGACAGAATTATGAATAAACAGCTGGATGATAAAGCGGCAAAACTCCTGCAAAACTCACTCGAAGCTCAAGGGATGAACTTTTTGCTGAATAGGAAAACGGGATACTTTGAGGGAAGAGAACGAGTCGAAAAGCTTATTTTTACTGATGGATTGGAACTTGTGGCAGATCTGGTCATTATTGCTGCAGGTGTGATTCCAAATAGTAAGCTAGCCAAATCATCTGGATTAAAAACAAACCGGGGAATTGTTGTCAATGATTTTATGCAGACAAGTAACTCTGCTATTTATGCCGTAGGGGAATGCGCTGAACATAGAGGGGTGATCTATGGGCTGGTAAAACCGCTGTATGAGCAGGGCAAAATACTCGCTGCACATATTTGTGAAAAGGATGTACCGCCATATCAGGGTTCTATTCTATCTTCAAAGCTGAAAATATCAGGAACAAATGTATTTTCTGCAGGCAATATTTTTGAAAAAGGCTTTACTCAAGCCATGACACTTTATGATGAGGATGAAAAAACATATAAAAAAATAGTGTATAAACATAACAAAATTGCAGGATTTTTATTAGTAGGGGACCTAAATGGACATGTGAGGCTTATGGACATGATGGAAAAAAAGCAGAAGGTTTCAGATGAGGAAAAGCTGCTTTTGCTGAATTCCTTCCAGGAAGAATACCCTATCAGCTCAATGGCTAAGACCGGTATCATATGCAGCTGTAATAGTGTGACAAAAAAAGCAATTATTGAAGCTGTTTCAGCAAATGGGCTGGAAACTGCTGAGGAAGTGAAAAAATGCACAAAGGCTTCGGGTACATGTGGTGGCTGCAAACCTTTATTAGAAGAGCTGCTTTCCTATATAAAGAGTGATGATTTCCATGAGGATATTGATCCCTGCGCATTCTGTTCCTGTACAAATTTAAGTGAAGAAGAAGTAATAGAGGAAATTCAGCTTCGAGGGCTAGTAAGCATAAACGAAGTCTTTGCTGTTTTGGGATGGCGTAATCAAAATGGCTGCCACTTTTGTGTGTCGGCTCTACATTATATTCTTCGAATGGCTGTTCCTGGTTATGAAGGAGATGGGCAATCGGTCTGCTTTGGAGAAACACACAATGCTGTTAAGGAGGAAGATGGTACCTTTACCATAATCCCTCAAATATATGGAAATGAAGTGTCTGGCGGCCTATTAAGGAAGATAGGAGAAGCAGCCGAGCTATACAGCATACCTGAAATTACTTTGAGCCATGATGGACGGATCATATTAAAAGGGATCATACAAGATAATCTGCCGGCCATTTGGGAGACCCTAAATACGAAATTAATCCCTATTCCCTTTGATAATGCCGTTCGTGTTTTGCTGCTGGCTGGCTTCAAAGACTGCAGCTGCATAAAAGACTGCTCAAGGAATATGGCTTTACAGCTTCAGAAAAAAACGGAATACTTGCTGTTGCCAAACAGGCTCGAGATTGGAATCGCGGCTTGCGTTCATGGAAAAAATAGCATGGCCGGTCATGATATCGGGATAAAGGTGCACGGTGAGGAATGGGAAATCCATATCGGAGGGACTGGAGGAAACCAATTAAGGGGTGAACCTTTGGCTATTGCTTCAACTGTAAAAGAAACGGAAGAAATGGTATGCTCATTGGTTCAGTATTTCAGAGAATCTGCCAGATACCGGGAGACCTTAAAGGAATGGGCAGAACGAATGGGGATTATTCATCTGCGAGAAGTGGTGTTCGACTTAGATCTGAGAAGCATCTTGCTTCGCCGACTTGAAAATGATTCATCTGACAGACAAAGTAGATTGCACGATCCTGTCTTTATCAATGAAACTAAATAGAAAAGGCGGAAAGGAATGGACTATGACAGAACTCTTATTAAAATATTTCCGAACAAAGCAGCGGGAAGTTCAGTCAGAAAGAATTTATGATACGCAATGTCCTTTCTGCAGTATGCAATGCAAAAAGCAGGTGATTGAACAGTCCGTCGTAACAAGGAAAAAATATCGGGTTCTAGGAAAAGAGAATCCTGCATCACATGGACGTTTATGCATTAAAGGGATGAATGCCCACCAGCATGCCATGCATCCGGACCGCCTGCAGTATCCATTGCTTAAAGTAAATGGTAAGTTCGAACCGATTTCCTGGGATAAAGCGATGAGAATTATGAAGGAAAAATTCCAATGCATACAAGCTATGCATGGATTCAATGCCTTATCCGTGTATGGAGGGGGATCCTTAACGAATGAGACAGCGTACCTTTTAGGCAAATTTGCTCGAGTGGCATTAAAAACGAAATATATTGATTATAATGGGAGGTTCTGCATGTCTTCAGCAGCGGCTGCTGCTAATCATGCTTTTGGCATGGACCGGGGAATGACGAATGGACTGAATGATATTCCGCTGGCTAAATGCATTATACTGGCCGGCACGAATATAGCCGAATGCCAGCCAACACTTCTTCCTTATTTTGAAAAAGCAAAGGAAAACGGATCCTTAATTATCGTAATAGATCCGCGGGAAACTGCGACAGCGAAAATGGCTGATTTGCATTTAAAACCGAGGCCAGGCACTGATTCAGCATTGGCAAACGGGATATTACAAGTTTTGCTTGCAGAAAACGAGATTGATCTTTCTTTTATTTACGAAAGAACGAACGGCTTTGCAGAGCTTAAGGCTTTTGTTGAAACGATTAAGCTGGAAGACATTGAGGCATTGACCGGAGTGCCATCCAGCCAAATTAGAAAAGCGGCTATCCTGTTTGGCAAAGCTGCAACCGGGATGGTTTTTACAGCAAGGGGCGTTGAACAGCATACGGATGGATACCAAACTGTAAGGAATTTTATAAATATTCTATTAGTTACAGGAAAAATCGGCAAAGCCGGCTGCGGATATGGGGCAATCACCGGCCAGGGAAATGGCCAGGGCGGACGGGAGCATGGCCTGAAAGCAGACCAGCTTCCAGGATACCGTTCCATTGAAAATCCGGAACACCGACGCTATCTCGCACGAGTATGGAATATAGACGAATCGGATTTGCCCGGCAAAGGTGTTTCTGCATATGAAATGATGGAGAAAATCGGCCGGGGTGAAATAAGAGGAATGCTGTTGATGGGCTCAAATCCAATTGTTTCGAATCCCAATGCAGAGTTTGTTAAAAACGCATTGGAAAAACTCGAATTCCTTGTTGCGGCTGATCTATTTATCTCTGAAACTGCCGAGCTGGCAGATCTGATTTTGCCGGTGAGTTCTTATTTGGAGAATGAGGGAACAATGACGAATCTTGAAGGACGTGTTATGCATCGTCCCTGTGCCATGCCCAGCACAGGATTAGTAAAACATGATTGGCAAATACTTTGTGAGATTTCAAGATTTTTAGGGAAGGAAGAGTATTTTTCTTTTTCAGGTCCTGAAGAAATCTTCAATGAACTGAGAGAAGCCAGCAGAGGCGGTATTGCAGATTATTACGGAATTGACTATAAGCGTCTTAAAAATGGAGATGGGGTTCTGTGGCCTTGTCCTGATTCTGCCCATCCGGGAACAGATAGGCTTTTTGAAAACAGTTTTGCCCACAAAGACCATAAAGCAGTCATGATTCCTGTACCCAGCAGGGCAGAAGCAGAAAAAGAGACACCTAATAGGAATTATCCCCTTTACCTTACAACAGGCAGAGTCGTTTCACATTATTTGACAGGAGTTCAGACAAGAAAGAGTGCTTCACTGGCAGCCAGGAATGTTGAATCTTTTGCCGAAATACACCCTGAAACTGCCAAACGATTTGGCATTGGGAACAAGACGCTTATCAAGATTGAATCAAAAAGAGGCAGTATTGTGGTTAGGAGCCATTTGACGGCGGCTATTAGGAAGGATACAGTTTTCGTTCCATTTCATTGGGCTGAGACTCAAAACGTCAATCTCCTGGTATCGAATCAGCTCGATCCAGTTTGCCGTATGCCTGGTTTTAAAATAACAGCTGTTAACATAAGCCGTTTAGAATGACCATTAGCAGGACGAGAATAATCCATAAAAAAATCAAATGACCGGGAGGCTTTTTAATGGGAAAAAAGAAATTGGTTCTTGTTGGAAATGGAATGGCTGGCGTCAGGACTGTAGAAGAAATTTTAAAAGCTGCTCCTGAGAAATTTGAGATTACTATATTTGGCAGCGAGCCCCATCCCAATTATAATCGTATTCTGCTATCAAAAGTTTTACAGGGGGATACAGATGTAAAAGATATTACACTGAATGATTGGGAGTGGTATAAAACAAATAACATTACATTATATTCAGGAGAAACGGTGGTAAAGGCAGACCCGGACAGGAAGGTTGTCATCTCTGATAAAGGGAGAATAGAGTCTTATGATGAGCTTATTCTTGCAACAGGCTCCGTTCCATTCATTCTTCCTATACCCGGATCAGATAAGGAAGGGGTAACAGCTTTCAGAGATTTGGAGGATACTGATAAAATGCTTCAAGCATCCAAAAAATATAAAAAGGCGGCGGTCATTGGCGGTGGCTTGCTTGGTTTGGAGGCTGCGAGAGGCTTATTGAATTTAGGTATGGAAGTGTCAGTGATCCATATATCACCTTATTTGATGGAAAGGCAGCTGGACGAAACAGCTGGAAAGCTTTTGCAAAAAGAGCTAGAAGATCAAGGAATGAATTTTTTGCTTGAAAAGCATACAGAGGCCCTCATTGGGAATGAACGAGTAGAAGGATTAACGTTTAGTGATGGCACAATGCTTGAAGCTGATCTGGTAGTCATGGCAGCTGGCATCCGTCCAAATATAAAGCTTGCGCAGGAGATCGGTTTACAGGTCAACCGGGGCATCGTGGTCAATGATTATCTTGAAACGAGCATTTCCCATATTTATTCAGTCGGAGAATGCGCCGAGCATGAAGGAATTCCTTATGGCCTGGTCGCCCCGCTCTATGAACAGGGAAAAGTGCTGGCCAAACATATCTGTGGAAAGAAAACAGATCCCTATAAAGGTTCCGTTCTCTCTACCCAGCTAAAAGTATCGGGAGTAGAAGTATTCTCCGCGGGAGATTTTTTGGAGGATCAAGAGAAAAAAGCATTAAAAATATTCGATGACCATGAAGGAGTTTATAAAAAAGTCGTGTTTCGTGGAAATAAAATCGTTGGTGCCGTTTTGTTTGGCGAGAGCCAGGATGGAAATCGCCTGTTCTCAATGATTAAAAAGCAGGCCGACATTTCTGATACGGCAAAGGTTTCCCTATTGCAGCCGATCGGGAGTGAAGAAGGAGGAAGCCATGCTGGTGAAATGACTCATGAGGAAATTATTTGCGGATGCAACGGTGTTACCAAAGGAATGATCGTTGAAGCCATACAATCGGAAGGCTGCACAACAGCAGATCAAATCAAAGCATGCACAAGTGCTTCCCGTTCATGCGGCGGCTGTAAACCACTTGTAGCTGAACTGCTTCAGCATACTCTTGGCGCGGATTTCGACGAGAGTGCTCAAAAGGAGGGGATTTGCAGCTGTACTTCCTTTTCGAGAGATGAAGTGGTAGAAGAAATTCGATCGAAGGGACTAACCCATGTAAAAGAAGTAATGAGTGTCCTTGGCTGGGATTCAGAAGAAGGCTGTTCTAAATGTCGACCTGCCATCAATTATTATTTGGGAATGGTCAACCCAACCAGCTATGATGATGAACGGGAATCTCGCTTTGTTAATGAAAGGATGCATGCCAATATACAAAAAGATGGAACCTATTCGGTTGTTCCAAGAATGTACGGAGGAGTGACAAATTCGAATGATTTGCGCAAGATTGCCGACGTCGTTGATAAATTTGCAATTCCTCTGGTAAAAGTAACAGGGGGCCAAAGGATTGATTTATTCGGTGTAAAAAAAGAGGATTTGCCTAAAGTTTGGTCCGATCTGGATATGCCATCAGGGTATGCATATGGAAAATCACTTCGCACTGTCAAAACATGTGTCGGTGAGCAATTCTGCCGCTTCGGAACACAGGATTCCATGGGCGTTGGGATAGCACTGGAAAAGAAATTTGAAGGACTGCAGACGCCGCATAAAGTGAAAATGGCAGTATCCGCCTGCCCGAGAAGCTGTGCTGAATCAGGCTTTAAAGATATCGGCTTCATTGGAATTGATGGAGGATGGGAAATCTACGTTGGCGGCAATGGAGGCACCCATGTAAGAGGGGGAGATTTACTATATAAGGTAAAAACAGATGACGAATTAATGGAAGTCACAGGCGCTTACCTTCAATACTACAGAGAAACGGCTAATTATTTGGAACGTACCTCCGCGTGGGTGGAACGGGTTGGTTTGACTCACGTCCAGTCTGTTCTGAATGATAAAGAGAAGCGAAAAGAGTTAAATGCACGAATGAATGAGGCCCTGTCAGTTCACAAAGACCCATGGAAAGAGATTATTAATAACAATAAAACAAAAACGGAATTGTTTGAGAATCTCGTAAGAACTTAAAAGGGGGAGTTTCGTTTGGTTAATAAAAGCATCATTAAAGTTCTGGTTGGCTCCATACAAGATTTGCCCGTGAAATTGGGGAAAACAGTGAAGGCTGGCGGAATAGATATCGCTGTGTTCCGTTTATCTAATGGCAAGGTCCGTGCAGTGGAAAACCGCTGTCCACATAAAGGCGGTGTACTGACTGAGGGCTTGGTCAGCGGAGACTCCGTTTTTTGCCCCATGCATGATTGGAAAATCTGTCTGGAAGATGGCAAAGTTCACGCGCCAGATATCGGCTGTGTCCAGACTTATAAAACAATTGTTGAGAATGAGACAGTCTATCTTATAATAGAAGAATAATAAGATCAGGCTGGAGGTATACGGATGAAAAAGCTGGAAGGAAAGAAAATTGCTCTATTGGGGTCTAGAAAAATCGAAGAAATAACAAAAATTGTAGAAAACCTGGGAGGTGCTGCCATCAGCAGGCCAGCGCAAGGAACGTCCCTGCGTATAGACACAAAATTGAAAGAACATATTGGCCTTATTACCTCAGGTGAGTTTGATTGGATTATTTTTACAACTGGAATCGGAGTAGAGACCTTGTATTATACCGCTCAGGAAATAGGAAAGGGAGAAGAATTTATTAAGGTTCTTCAAAATTGCCAAATTGCAGCAAGAGGGTATAAAACAGTTAACATGTTAAAAAAACTGGGTGTCACACCAAAGGTTCGGGATGATGATGGAAGCACGGCAGGACTTATCAGAAGCCTCGGAAGCTATTCACTGGAAAACAAGAAGGTGGCTCTTCAGCTTCACGGTGATCCTGCACCTAAGCTGATTCAATGGCTTGATTTGCAGAAAGCTCAATATGAAGAAATTCTTCCCTATATTCACAATCCGCCGGAAACGGAAGTCATGGAAAAACTTCTTTCGGAGCTGCTGGGAGGGGAACTGGATGCGGCTGTTTTTACCAGCACCCCGCAAGTGAGACATTTATTGCATTTTGCGCGTGAACAGGGTGCTGAAAACCAATTGACAGAGGTTTTCTCGCAAAAAGTAATTGCGCTGGCAGTCGGAAAAGTTACAGCACAAGCGTTATTTGATGAAGGAATTGACCGGGTTATTTATCCGGAACACGAAAGGATGGGCAGCGCAATTGTAGAGCTGTCCAGCTATTATCATAAAAACTCCGAGAGATAATAGGAAGCATAGGGGTGGGATTTTGAAGAAAGGGAAAGTATATCTTGTTGGTGCAGGCCCTGGGGATGAAGGCTTAATTACTGTTAAAGGGTTAGCAGCCATAAAAAAAGCTGATGTAATCTTATATGACCGCCTGATTAATCCAAAATTGCTGGAATCTGCGCCTTCTCATTGTGAGCTGATTTATTGCGGGAAGTTTCCGAAACAGCATTTTCTGAAACAGGAAATCATCAATGAGATTTTAATAGACAAAGCCATTAAGGGATATAATGTAATCCGTTTAAAAGGCGGTGACCCGGGAGTTTTTGGCCGGGTCGGGGAGGAAGCGGAAGCACTGGCGGAACAAGAAATCCCATATGAAATTGTACCAGGCATTTCTTCAGGAGTTGCTGTGCCTTTATATGCAGGAATCCCTGTGACACATCGTGAATATGGAATTTCTTTTGCGCTGGTATCCGCCCATGATAAATCCAATGAAGGGAAACCTGATATTGATTGGAGCGGATTAGTCTCAAGCGTGGACACGATTGGCTTTTACATGGGAGTAACCAATATTTCATATATTGCAGATAACCTCATCCTTCACGGCAAGCCGAAAGAAACTCCAGTGATCCTTATCCAATGGGGAACCTATGGCAGACAGAAAACAGTGCAGGGTACAATAGGGGATATTGCAGAAAAAGTAAAGGAAACAGGAATACAAAATCCGGCAATTACTTTAGTTGGCGGTATTGTTTCTTTAAGAGATAAATTAAAATGGTTTGAAAACAAGCCTCTTTACGGAAGGCAGATTCTTTTAGCACGTACAGGCACTGCAAGAAGCACTTTGGCAGCACAGCTGCAAGAACAGGGGGCAGATGTAATCGAGATTCCGAAATGGACGAAAAAAGATGTTCCTTCAAATGATAAAATACTCAATCAGCTTTTCACGTATAAACGCATTTTATTCACATCCCCGGAATGCACGAATGAGTTCATTGATTTATTGATTAATAGAAATATAGATATAAGAAATGTTCAGGCCGATTTATATTGTTTGTCCAAAAAATCATTGAAAGTCATGAACGAACGGGGATTAACCGGCCGGCTTGCAGCTGAAATGAACTTGGGTGGACCGCTGCTGGTCGTGGGGAATCGGAGTTTGAATGTAAAAAAAATCCCTTATATCGAGCCGGATGGAAATCATGATATTCTCCAAACCAGTGATACAATCCTTGATGAATCTTTTATTCCTGTTGTTGGACATATGCTAAGGGAGGCAACTATAGACACCATCATATTCCCCAGCAGTTCCTCTGTCGATGCCTTTATGGAGAGTGTGGGCTATTATGGCATAGAGCCAGATGACTTGATCAAAAAGCTATCAATCGTATGTATGGGAAAGAGTTCAGGCCAGCAAATAAACGCATACGGTTATACACCTGATTTTGTCCTGTCAGCCCCAAATGAGTTTGAATTAGCTAAGGCTTTAATTCAGGAGAAAGAGCTGGAAAGCATAAAATGATCATAACGGTACTCTAATCCGGCCACCTATTTAGGTGCCGGCTTTTATTTTATTGGGAAGCCTATATTTTAGAAAAATATTGAAAAGGCTTACACAACCTGATAATATTACAGCGTAAACGTTTTCGCAACGAATATAATACAGCAATTTAAAGCAGGTGGGATATGTCCTATACAATCAAAGATGTTGCCAAAAAAGCAAATGTATCCATTGCAACAGTTTCCAGGATATTGAATGGCCAGGGAGGCTATTCGGAAAAAACAAAATTCAAGGTTCTTAGAGTGATTGAAGAGCTGGGATACCAGCCAAACGCAGTGGCAAGAGGATTAATAAACAAAAGAACACATACGATTGGGGTGCTTTTCCCTAAGCTTTCCAGTTCTCTGGTAACCGATCTCCTGGATGGTATTGAAAAGGCAGCAAATGACAACGGTTCCAGTGTGATCGTCTGCCATACAGAATCAAATGGTGAGAAAACGATGAAATATCTCCAGCTGCTTTTCGAAAAAAGGGTAGACGGGATAATTTTCGCAAGTGAAGTATTAAAAGATGAGTATTATCAATTTGTAACCAAAACCAAGATGCCGATGATTCTGCTTTCGACAGAGTCCTATGCGTACCCGGTGCCTTTTGTAAAGGTCAATGATCTTCATGCAGCATATGCTGCAGCTAAGCATTTAATCGACACGGGGCATGCAAAAATTGGAATGATAAGCGGAAACAAGGATGATATCATCGCGGGGATTCCAAGGATTGAAGGCTTTAAAAAAGCTCTATTTGATCATGGCATACCACTGGGTTCCGAAAATATTGTGTTCAGCAGGGGGTTTACATTCCCTGATGGTGTTGAAGGCTTTAAAAAGCTTGTCGAACAGTTCCCGGATGTAACGGCGATATTTGCAGCAAGTGATGAAATGGCTATCGGTGCCTTATCAGCAGCTTATCATTTGGGATTTAAGGTCCCTGATGAGATATCTGTTATGGGGTACGATAATTTGGACCTTGCTGAGATGTCCATTCCGCCGCTGACCACAGTTGAACAGCCTCTCGCAAAAATGGGTGAGGCTGCTGCGGAAATGCTTTTTACCATAATGGAAACTGGCGAAACTCCTGAAAGCCGCATTATGCCGCATAAAATAATTAAAAGAATGAGTGTGAAAGAGAGGAAATAACAACTCTCTTTTTCTCAGCACAAATTACGTAAACGTATACGTAATTAAGCTAAAAAAAACAGTGGTTGGATTAATCATATTATATATCGTTTTCAATCTTTCCTTTAATGTGTTTATCTATTTTGACTACATTCGTGCTAATCCGGAAGGTGCAACGGCATGGGGTGTTTTCTGGAAAGTCATTTTCCCGCTGCTTGCGCCAATGATTACTGTGTACATTTTGCCCAGATTTGGATTATCTGCGGTGTGATGAAGGTTCAATAAAATAAAATTATTCTTTGATCGGAGTTGTAAATATTGAACAAAACATGGTGGAAAGAAAGTATCATTTATCAAATCTACCCAAGAAGCTTTAATGATTCCAATGGGGACGGAATTGGCGATATCAACGGAATTACTGAAAAAATTCCCTATTTAAGCGAACTGGGGATCGATGTCATATGGCTATCCCCCGTTTACCAATCGCCTAATGATGATAATGGCTATGACATCTCAGATTACCGCAATATCATGGACGATTTCGGAACGATGAAGGACTTTGACGGTATGCTGGGTAAAGCCCATGAGCACGGCATCAAAATCATGATGGACCTTGTAGTCAACCACTCTAGCGATGAACACCAGTGGTTCCAGGAATCACGAAAATCTAAAGATAATCCCAGCAGAGATTATTATATCTGGAAAAAAACTGACAACGGGGAACCTCCAACGAATTGGGGCGCTGCGTTTGGCGGAAGTGTATGGGAATATGATGAACAAACAGGCGAATATTATTTGCACCTTTTCAGCAAAAAGCAGCCTGACCTGAATTGGGAAAATCCTGTTTTAAGAAATGAAGTGTATGAAATGATGCGCTTCTGGCTGGACAAAGGCATTGATGGATTCCGCATGGATGTCGTCAATTTCATTTCAAAAGATACCAGCTATCCGCAGGGGGAGATTCGTGAAGGACACAAATATGGGGACGGCAGCAAGTATTATATGAATGGACCAAGAATTCATGAATTCCTGCAGGAAATGAACAAAGAAGCCCTTAGCCCATATGACACCATTACGGTTGGCGAGATGCCTGGCGTAACAGTTGAAGAAGGCAAGCTCTATACAGGCAAGGACAGAAATGAATTGAATATGGTCTTCCATTTTGAACATGTCGGGCTTGGCGACGGTCAATACGGCAAATGGGATCCACGACCTTGGAAACTGACTGAACTGAAAGAGATTTTCAGCAAGTGGCAAAAGGGTCTTGAGGAAGACGGCTGGAACAGCTTGTACTGGAGCAACCATGACCAGCCTCGCGCCATCTCCAGATGGGGAAATGACTCTGACGAATACCGCGTTACTTCTGGTAAGATGATTGCTGCATGCCTGCATATGATGCAGGGGACACCTTATATATATCAGGGCGAAGAAATTGGCATGACAAACGTCAAGTTCAATGATATCAATGATTACCGTGATATTGAAACGTTAAATGCATACCATGATCTTACACCGGATTCCTTAACACATGATGAAATCTTTAAAGGCATTCATGAGAGAGGCAGGGATAATGCGCGAACGCCTGTTCAGTGGGATGCCAGCCCGAATGCAGGCTTTACAGGCGGAACCCCTTGGATCAATGTGAATCCAAATTATGAGGGGATTAACGCCGAAGCAGTTTTAAAAGATGAAGATTCCATCTTCCATTTTTATAAGAAGCTCATTCAGCTTAGAAAGCAAAATGAAGTGATTGTTTATGGAACATTCGATTTAATTATGGAAGAAGATGAGGATATCTTCGCCTATACAAGAACTCTTGGTGATGACCAGCTTCTTGTGATCTGCAACTTCAGTGAAGAAACTCCTGACTTTAAGCTGCCAGCCCATGTCCGGTACTCTTCTAAGGAACTGCTGATTTCCAACTTGAATGCAGATGAAAATGAAGAAATTGAGAACCTGCCGCTAAAGCCATATGAAGCTAGAGTGTATCGTTTGAAGAAATAAAGAAGGGCCTGTTTAGGGCCCTATTTTTAAGTAGAAATGTTGAAAAATTGATGCAGAGCATGAAGGATGCCAGCCCAGCAGCTAATTTACCAAATACTGGGCAAAAATCGGCAGTAAAAGGAGATAAACTGAAGACAAAAGAGAATCTGGATGAATAACGACGAAAAAGAAGAGGGTGCACTAAGAATGGTAGTTAATCGGAGGAATAACGCCGAAAAAGAAGGTAGTGCAGTAAGAATGGTAGTTAATCTGAAGGAATAACCACAAAAATAGAAGCCATGCCTCCCAATATGCGAGTCAATTACAATAAAAAATAACAAAAATTAACCCGCTCCCGCTCCTTCTTAAAAAGCATCTTATCCAAAAAATCCTGCAAACCACAGAACATCATTTCTTTCTCCCCAACCCTCCCTATGCTATCATTAACAAATAGTCTATTCTGGGAGGATTCATCTTTGAAAAAGGACTTACTTGAAAATGCAGCAGAATTTATCAAAATGTTTTATAGTGAACAGAATAAAAGTCCTGCTGAACTAAACAACAGACTAAAGGAAATTGAATATTCAATTGCAGAGCATGGGTTTTATGAACAAACTTTTGAAGAACTGGAATTTGGTGCAAAAGCTGCCTGGAGAAATAGCAATCGCTGCATAGGAAGGCTTTTTTGGGATCAACTGACGGTTTTGGACAAACGGAATGCGAAACAAGAGGATGAAGTATTTTCTGCTCTGTTTGAACATATACAATTTGCCACGAACAATGGCAGGCTCCGTTCGGCCATCACCATCTTCTCTCCAGACAATTCCGAACACAAAATCAGAATTTGGAATCATCAGCTAATCCGGTATGCAGGCTATGAGAATGCCGATGGAATTATTGGCGATCCCCATTCCATCCCTTTTACCAAGCAATGCATGAAATTGGGCTGGAAGCCGAAGTACGGCAAATTTGATGTGCTTCCATTAGTAATACAAATAAACAATCAAACTCCCCAATTAAGGGAAATACCTGAAGAGCTGATTCTTGAAGTAGGGATTGAGCATCCAGAATATAACTGGTTCAGTGATCTCGGTTTGAAATGGTACGCAGTCCCGATGATATCGGATATGAGACTGGAAATTGGGGGCATTTCTTATAAGTCAGCCCCTTTCAATGGCTGGTATATGGGTACTGAAATCGGTGCACGGAACCTTGCAGACGATTTTCGTTATGATATGCTCCCGCAGATTGCATCGTTGATGGGGCTGGATACCAGGAAGCATTCTTCGCTTTGGAAGGATCGGGCACTGGTGGAATTGAATGCAGCCGTATTGCATTCCTTTAAAAAAGAAGGGGTCAGCATAGTAGACCATCATACTGCTGCACAGCAATTCAGAAAATTTGAAGAGAACGAAAAGGGTCAGGGAAGGGATCTGACCGGTGATTGGACCTGGCTGATCCCGCCCGTATCCCCTGCTGCTACACAGATTTTTCATAAACAGTATAATAATGAAGTGAAAATGCCTAATTACTTCTATCAAGATACTCCTTATCAATAATAAAAGCCGGCATCGATCATGCCGGCTTTCTTCATTGGTTACATCATTTCTTCATCACTGGTTCTCCGGTCTGTCTTCTCAGGAGGAATCTTTGAAAGCTGATCTATAGGCTCCATCATTGATTCAAGAAGACCTCCTTTACCTTGATTCTGTTCTTCCGTACTAGCTGGCTGAGTATGCTCGCGTTTGTCCATCATTTCACCTCATTTAATATTTTTTCATAGAATTTACTTCCCGCTTCATGATTATTCCAAAAATCGAGAAGTCATAGGTTAAATTCCCTGCCAATGGAAATAATGGAGGCTAAAAGAACTTTTGGAGAAAAAGTATGACAAATATATTATTGATTGCAACTTTGGCTATGATTTTTATATTATTTATCTTTTTAATTTTAATGCTGATCGGCTGGCGCTGGATCATGAAGCGGCTCGTTAAGCAGGCAGGGAAAATAATAATGACAGACAGCTACCAGGAAAATCTGATTGAGCTGATCCCTGGTTTTAAGCATATGGGCATTCAAAATGCACTTGAAAACAACCTGCGTGCCGAAACGGGTGATGTCCTGCACCGCCCATTTGGATCATCGAAAAAATGGCCTCATTTTGATGAGATTACCTTTATTCCTGCTCAGACCTCGCCATTTCCCATAGACGGGGATGAAGATGTTGATGTGAAGGTGACCATCGGGCCAAAATCGAAAAAACCAATGAAAATCAAAATACCTCTGATGATTAGCGGAATGGCCTATGGAATCGCATTGAGTGAGCAAGTGAAAATTGCCCTGGCAACAGCTGCCAAGAATACAGGTACGGCTGTCAATTCCGGCGAAGGAGGTATTCTTCCTGAAGAGCTTGAAAGTGCAGGAAAATATATCCTTCAATTTTCCAAAACCGAGTGGGGAAAGGAAGAAAAAACCATCAAGCGTGCTGACATGATTGAAATTAAGCTGGGGCAGGGAGCAGTAATGGGGATGGGAGGAAACATATCTCCTGAAAATCTAACCGGCCGTGCAAGGGAAGTAATGGGGTTAAAGGAAAATGAAACTGCCCATATAATGGAACATTTTTTTGATAAACAGACATTGAAGGATTTAAAGGAGCTGGTGGATGAACTCCGCAGTATGACCGGAGGTGTCCCCATTGGTGCAAAAATAGGGGCAGGAGGAAAAATAGAAGAAGACATTGACCATCTAATCGAAATCGGGGTTGATTTTATAGCAGTTGACGGGGGACAGGGAGCTTCTGTGGGTGCGCCGCCTTTATTGGCGGATGATTTTGGAATTCCAACCTTGCATGCTCTCAACCGTGCATCCAATCACCTTGAAAAACGAAAAAAGAAAGGGGAAGTCAGCTTAATTGTATCAGGCGGCCTCTTCACACCAGGACACTTTTTAAAAGTCCTTGCGCTTGGTGCGGATGCTGTCTACCTTGGTTCTGTCATGCTGTTTACTGTCTCCCATAAGCAGACTTTGAATTCGCTGCCTTTTGAACCGCCGACACAATCTGTCTGGAACCAAGGTAAATTCAAGGATACCTTTAAAATCGAAGATGGGACAAAATCTGCAGAAAAGTTTTTAACCGCGAGCACGGAGGAAATCAAAATGGCATTGCGAGCCATGGGGAAAAAGTCTTTAAAAGAATTGTCCAAGAAAGACCTTGTGTCCTATGATGAGCTGACGGCGAAAATGATCGGGATTCCATTTTCCTTTGAACCTTGGGAAGACAAATCAAAGAAAACAGAATAGCAGCCTGGCTTATGGAGCCAGGCTGCTATTCATCAATGTCTCTTTTAACTTTTGTTTTCTTCGGGGGCTGAAACCGATGCGGATTTTGCGTTCTTAAATACACAGGCCTTAAAGGCTGAAAAGGGAATCTCAGAAATGAATCTTTCAAGTCCCGGTATCTTGGCGGGTAGAAAGGCTCCAAAAACGGCCTTCCAAGAGAAGTAAGCCTGATCATATGTGTCAACAAGATGCATGAACAGAACAACACACCTACAAAACCCCATAAATTTGCGAAAAATAAAAACGGAAATCTTAGAAATCGAATCGTATTATTCATCTTGTATACAGGTGTAGTAAAAGAGGCAAGAGCTGCCAGTGCGATAATGATTAACAGGACATTACTTGTCAGCCCTGCCTGCACAGATGCAGTCCCAATAACAATCCCTCCTACGATACCGATTGTCTGCCCGACTTTCGTGGGCAATCTGGCTCCAGCTTCTCTTAAAAGCTCAATTACCAGTTCAAGCATTAATGCTTCATAGAAAGGCGGCAGAGGAATATGCTGTCTTGAAGTCACCAGTGTTCCTAACAAATCCGTGGGGATGAGCTCCATATGATAAGTAAGCGTTGCAACATAAATAGACGTGATCTGTATGGAAAAAATAACTGAAAAGGCCCGCAGAATTCTTGCAAAAGACGCGATAGTCCAATTTAAAAAATAATCTTCAAAGGAACTGAAGAATTCAGAAAACGTTGTAGGGGTAATCAGCACATGCGGCGACCCTTCTATGGCGATCACGATTTTTCCTTCAGCAAGGACAGCGGCTGCCCTGTCCGGCCTTTCTGTATCCAGCAGCTGCGGGAATGGAGAGTTCTTATTATCAGAAATGAGCTGTCCAATATATGAACTGTCAGTAATTTCATCAAAATCGATATTTTCGATTCTTTCTTTAACCATGCTGACATAATCTGCATTCGTGATTCCCTCAATATAGAGGACGGCAACCACTGTTCGGGATATACTTCCGATTATATATTCCTCAATGATCAGTTCAGAGATGGGCAGCCGTTTGCGGATTAAGTTCAAATTATTGCCTAAGGACTCAACAAATGCTTCCTTCGGTCCAATCACCGTTTGCTCGACTTCCGGATGAGTCAGCTCCCTTACGTATGAACATTTAGCAGCCATAAAAGCCGCTTTTTGTTTTTCGGCTTCCACTGTAACCATCACATAGCCATTCAAAAGCAAATGTTCTGCTTTAGAAAGATCCTCACAAATTTGTATGCTTGCGGACGGCAAAAGCTTTTTCAAATCATCGATTTCGCTGAACTTACCCTGAAGAAGCTGAGGGAGCAAACTTTTGGTGATCATTTTTTGGTCTGTTAGTGTTTTAAAATAAATAAAAGAAAAACAGAGGCCTGTTTGTCTATTGCTGTAATATACTTTTTGAAAATCATGAGATCGTGAAAATGACTTCTCCAGCTCGTTAAATTCAATCTCGGATATACTTTTCTTCTTTTTTAACTCTTTTTTCATACACAAATCACCAGTTTGTTATGGCATTATGTGTTAGTGTTACCGTTTTTGGAAGGATTATGAATGAATAATAACTAAAAAAAAGCCTTCCTGATCATGAGGAAGGCCTTGATAACTAAACGGATTCTTCATCCGGCTGTTTAAAACAGGCAGAAACAAGAATTTCAAGATTCTCAAGTTCTTTAGCATCCAAAAAGGAGATGCAGCTGCGCAAAGTATTCAGTGCGCTATCAATGAGAAATTTTCTTGGTTTTTTCGAATGGACCATTTCTTCTTGAATAAAGTCCAGAAGATCAATGCAATCGTTCTGTTCTTCCTGTTGTATGGACTTTTTTAAAGTCAATATGGATTTACAAAGAATATGCACATTTCTATGATCTGACTGCTTAAATCTGTTTTCAATCAGTTCAGGCTTCAGCAGATACTCATCGGCAAAACTGACCTCTTCAACGACCTTCCTGATTCTTTCTACACTATAACGGACCACAGGATTAATGCTTGAAGAGAACTCAAAGAATTTTGTATAGTATTTTACGTTATGATGGAGGATTCCAAGGAACATCACGGCGCAGTCCAGTAAATATGGTTTCTTGTCTTCTCCAAAAATCTCAATAAACCGGTTGAAAATCCAATCCACCATTCTAAGCTGACCTTCCTTAATGAACTGCTTGAGTTCAGGGTCATTTGAAACAAGCACTTCTTCAAAAAGGGCCACCAATTTATTTGTTCGATTCATATTCATTTGTAATTCTATCTGCTGTGTGAAGACTTCTAAGCTGCTTGGATCCTGGCCAATAAGAAGCTTATTGCGTTCATCTTCCATTTTTTTATGCAATGTTTTAAAAATGGACATAAGCAGCTCATTTTTTGAAGAAAAATAATTATAGAATGTTCCTTTGGAAATGCCGCTGTATTCTAAAATATCCTGAATGGAGGTAGCTTGAAAACCTTTATCCAGGAATAATTGATGTGCTTTATTTATTACATGAAGTTTCCTATCATTCATTTATTATCACCTGTCATTTTATTTGAACTGTGTGTATAATCTAATAGTACATCATTCTGAGATTTTTCACAAACCCTCTATTTAACAAGGATTTTTTTGTTGCATAAATTGTACTCATGGTATATTATATGGTTTGTGTGTAACGCGAGTATAAAAGAATGAACTGATAGTACAGGAGGAAAAATGCAATGGAACAAGCAATAAATAATAAAACAGATCGACCGCCCTATGGGATTCTGGCTGTTTTAATGATTGGGGCATTTATTGCCTTTTTGAATAATACATTGTTAAATATTGCCTTGCCATCTATTATGGCAGATTTGGAAATTGAAGCGGCAACTGTGCAGTGGCTGACCACCGGTTTTATGCTGGTAAATGGTATTTTAATCCCGGCTACTGCCTTTTTAATTGAAAAATATACAGTCCGCAGGTTATTTATTGTGGCAATGGGGCTATTTACAATTGGTACGCTTGTAGCGGGGGTTGCTCATGCATTCCCGGTATTGCTTGCAGGCAGGATGCTGCAGGCATCAGGATCGGCTATCATGATGCCATTATTAATGAATGTTATGCTGATCAGCTTCCCGGTGGAAAAACGCGGGGCAGCCATGGGTGTATTTGGCCTGATCTTAATGTTTGCCCCTGCAATTGGGCCGACTCTTTCCGGTTGGATTATTGAACACTATGATTGGAGAATGCTATTCCATTTCCTTTCGCCGATTGCCGGAGTCATACTCGTGCTTGGCGCGGTCATGCTGAAAGACAAAAAGGAAAAAGTGAATATTCGTCTGGATCTGTTTTCCCTTATTCTATCAAGTATAGGTTTTGGCGGAATACTTTATGGATTTAGTTCTGCAGGGAATAAAGGCTGGGACAGTCCTCACGTGTATTTGACCATTGCTGTAGGTGTTATCAGCTTAGTATGGTTTATCCTAAAACAATCAAAATCTAATCGTCCAATGCTCAACTTTGGCGTTTATAAGTACCCGATGTTTGCCTTGTCATCAGCTATCAGCATGACGGTTAATATGGCGCTGTTCTCCGGGATGATTCTGATTCCGATTTATGTTCAGACATTAAGGGGAATTTCACCGCTGGATGCAGGATTGATGATGCTTCCAGGAGCCATTGTTATGGCCGTGATGTCGCCATTAACAGGAAAGCTGTTCGATAAAATAGGCGGGCGGATATTGGCGATCATTGGGTTAGCCATTACAGTAGGAACTACTTATGTATTCAGCAGGCTGACTCTGGAAACAACTTATACACAGTTGATTATTCTGAACTCAATCAGGATGTTCGGGATGTCCATGGTTATGATGCCAGTTTCTACGAATGGCTTGAACCAGCTGCCAAGAAGATTATATCCTCATGGAACAGCAATGAACAACACGCTGAACCAGGTGGCAGGTGCCATTGGTACAGCCTTATTGGTAACAGTTATGTCAACAAGGACGGAAACTCATGCTGCGGAAATCGCGAAAGAAGCGATGAAAGGCGGGGCTATGGCTAATGGCGGTCAAATGACTGAAGCCGCTGTGGCGGAAATGCAGCAGCAGGTATTAACGAAAGCCATGCTTGAGGGAATCAACGATGCTTTCTTCGTAGCAACCTTTATCGCTGCAGCTGCACTGGTTCTGGCCTTCTTCATTAAACGTGCAACACCAATGGAAGACGCGGTCGAAGAGTCAAAGCAGGAGAATATGGTGCCTAAATTGGCAAAAAGTTAATTACCAGAGGGGGAATCTTAGGATTCCTTCTTTTTTATATAGGTTTTAAATGAAAAAGCCTGCAATGCTTTCTGAGCATTTGCAGGCCTTCTTATTATCTATTTTTTCCAATTAATTTGATTGATTGATGTCCGCTGTGAGGGTGAGGTGAAAATAGAATATGATCCAGATACAGAGCTTCCAGCTTTCTGTCACTTAAATTAAACAAGCTGTGATTATGCTGGAATTTAGATAGAGATAATAATTTGCTGATTAACGTTTCTCTGTTTAATGGCATGTATTGAACCCTCCCTTTTGTTAGTTATATTTTAATTCATATTTATCCGATTAGTCAAGTAGGGATTAAGCAATTTTAAAACTAGCTGTTTTCGCAAGGTTTGTTGCTTTTGTATATTATTTACTGAGTTGATTGTAGCGGAAGGTGCGAGGTCCCGAAAATACATTCGCATTTCCTTCGTGCGGTGTTTATACAAGTTGCTTATTCAAAGTCCTGAGGGAGTAGCGGGACAGGTGAGACCCCGCAGACGCGCAGCGTAAAGGAGGCTCACCGCCTGCCCCGCGGAAAGCGAGCAGCCTGGAGCGGAAATAAACGGACAAAATTGAAAGCGAAAAACAACAATTTATACCAAAAGAGCAAAAAATTATAATAATAAATACCGTTACTATTTTTAAATTTAAAAAATTCAGAAAAGTATAGACGTTTTTTGTTGGATCCAGTATCCTAATATTAGATGGCTAAAGTTTTCTTAAGATAGGAGGGTTGGGATTATAAACGTGAATGCAGCTGCCAGCGATATTTTAAAAAAACTTGAGAATTTCTCAAGCGAAGAATTAGATCAGATCTACCACGTTATAAGGGCACTAAAAGAGCCAAAAAAGGAACTGCATTATACAGGGAGGCTTTTAGGAATCGGTTTTGAAGAAAATGGAGAAATGAGCATGGAATTGGGCATGCAGAATGCCAATACATATGATGTTGCCCAAGGTGGAGCTCTCTATACATTGGCAGATGTATCTATTGGATTCCACATAATGACCCAGATACCAAAAGATTCCGAAGTCTACACCTTGGAGTTGAAAATGAATTATATTAGGCCTGGCAAAGGAAAAAAGTTGTATGCCAAACCTACAATAGTTCATCTTGGCCGAAGTACTGTTGTTTCAGAGTGCAAAATTCTGGATGAAAAAGGACAGGCAGTGGCGATCGCATTGGGAACATTTTTTTTAAAACATAAGGAGGGGAATTTATAATGAGTGTAAAATTTGATGACGGATTACAAGTAAGGCGTGAAGTTTTAGGGGCTGAGTATGTTGATAACTCCATAAATAATGCTACCAGTTTCACAAAGCCTCTTCAGGAATTAGTGACAGAGTATTGCTGGGGAGAAATTTGGACTAGAGAAGGTTTGCCTAAAAAGACGAGAAGCATGATTAATTTAGCAATGCTGACTGCACTAAATCGCCCCCATGAATTAAAGCTTCACTTACGAGGCGCCATCAATAATGGTGTTACAAAAGAAGAGATTCAGGAAATATTTTTACAGACTGCCATTTATTGCGGAGTACCAGCATCATTGGACAGCTTTAAGACTGCCCAGGAAATTTTTAAGGAAATGGGAATAGAAGAATAATAGTTTGTCTTAGCCATGCTTCTAGTTAGAAACACCATTCTGCCAGGTTAAAGAAGAATGGTGTTTCCCTATTTATAAATTTATTTATTGAATCTTTTGATAATTAATACTATTATAAAATTAAAGCTGTCGACAGCCGACAGATCACCAATTAAAAAGTGAAAGGAGTGGGAATATGAGCCAGAAACCTCTTGAGAAAGCACTTCCATTTTACCTTCAAATTCAGCAAACTATTAAAGAGCGAATTTGGCACGGAGAATATAAACCAGGAGACCGGTTATACGAAGCCCAGCTTGCCAAGCAATTCTCCATCAGCCGCAGCCCTGTTAGAGAAGCGATCCGGACATTAATTAATGAGGGCCTTCTGTGTATGGATGAAAAATCTCAAATCACGGTATATAAGCCAACATTGAAAGATGTTAAAGATATCTATGGCTGCAGGATTGCACTGGAATCGGCTGCTGTGGCTCTGGCAGCAGAGAGGGCAACAGAGGCACAAATAGCAGAACTGGGAAGTATCATAGCTGGAACAGAAGCGGCAATCAAAAAAAATGATAAGGAAGAAATTGTAAATTGGAACACGAAGTTTCATGAGAAAATCATTTTAATAAGTGAAAATGAAAGGTTAAAAAAACTAGTGGATGAACTTCATTCATTAATTTATTATTACAGGCTTTTAAATATTGAGGGTGATGAGCGTGGACCTATTATTTTAAAAGGCCACAAGGAAATCTTTAAAGCGATCAGTGAAAGAAATCCAGAAAAAGCAGCACAATGTTTAATGGAACATACCCAGGAGGATTTAAAAAACCTGATATATCTTATTGAGGGAAAAGAGGAGATTAAATGAGGATTGTAGATGCTGAGGTTTTAACTGAAAGCGTTGCCAAGCTTTGCTGGGAAGCATGCTACTATTTGCCTGATGATGTTTTGGCAGGGTTTAAACGAGCCGAAAAAACAGAGGCTTCACCTATCGGGAAGTCCATTCTTCAGCAGCTGATGGAGAATGCAGAGGAAGCTAAAACTAATCATATGCCTTATTGTCATGATACTGGCATGGCTGTTGTTTTTGTTGAGATCGGGCAGGATGTGCATATTATAGGCGGAAATTACTTAGATTGCATTCAAGAAGGAGTTCGGACTGGATACAGGGAAGGGTATCTACGCAAATCTGTTGTAGGTGATCCTTTGCTTCGTGTAAACACAGGAGATAATACCCCAGCAGTCGTACATACGGAAATTGTGCCTGGTGATCAAATTAAGATTACCGTTCTGCCAAAGGGCGGCGGAAGTGAGAATATGAGCGCCATGAAATTTCTGCTTCCAGGGGAAGGTGTCGAAGGTGTTAAGAATTTTGTCCTTCAGACAATTAAAGATGCCGGGGGGAAGGCGTGCCCGCCCGTTGTGGTAGGAGTGGGGATTGGCGGCAGTTTTGATAAAGTAACATCTCTTGCGAAACATGCTGTATTAAGAGAAATTGGTGTTCACCACCCTGACCCACATATTGCAGAGCTTGAAAAGGAATTACTGGAAGCCATTAATAATACAGGGATTGGACCTCAGGGACTTGGCGGGACGAGCACAGCATTATGGGTGCCTATCGAAACATTCGCATGCCATATTACAGCCTTGCCTGTGGCAGTTAATATTCAGTGTCATGCTGCAAGAAAGAAAACAATTGTTATTTAAATGAAAGCTGGGAGGGATTCGATGCCGGAATACAGGCTGCAAACACCTATAACCAAGGAAGATATAAAGAAATTAAAAATTGGCGATACTGTATCGCTGACAGGAACGATTTTCATGGCCAGAGACGCTGCGCATAAAAGAATGGTAGAGCTGCTTGAAAATAATAAGCCTTTGCCAGTGGAACTAAAAGGGGAAGTCATCTTTTACGCAGGTCCTTGCCCTCCAAAGCCTGGCCAGGTAATAGGACCGGTAGCACCGACTACTGCATTTAGGATGGATCCATACGCACCCGCAATGTACGAATATGGCGTTGTCGGAACGATTGGGAAAGGCCCGAGGAGAGATATGGTGAAGGATGCCTGCAAGAAACATGGCGCAGTTTCTTTTGCGGCGATTGGTGGATTGTCAACCATTCTAAGCAGGAGAGTGAAAGCCGTCCAGGTGGTTGCATATGAAGACTTAGGACCAGAAGCGATAAGAAGACTGGAAGTTCAGGATTTCCCTTTGCTTGTAGCATATGATTCAAACGGTGACGATTTATACCAGCAAGAGATTGCAAAATATGAAAATTTCAATCAAAAAACAAATAAGGGAGCTGTATGATGATGAAAAAATTTGAAGTTGCCGTAATACCTGGGGATGGAATTGGAAAAGAAGTAGTACCTGTATCTTTAAAGGTATTAGAAACGGTTGCAGAAGTTCACGGTGGAATAAAATTTGATTTTCAATCTTTCCCTTGGAGCAGCGATTATTATGTGAAACACGGAAAGATGATGCCGGATGATGGCTTACAAACATTAAAAAACTTTGAATCTATTTTTCTTGGTGCCATCGGTAATCCAGCTTTAGTTCAAGACCACATTGCCTTATGGGGTCTGTTAATTAAGATTAGAAGGGAATTTGAACAATCTATTAATATTCGTCCTGCAAAGTATTTTAAAGGGTTAAAGTCGCCGCTGGTCAACCCTAATGATTTTGATTTAATTGTAGTACGGGAAAACAGTGAAGGAGAGTATAGTGAGGTAGGAGGAAGAATTCATAAAGGTGATGATGAACTGGCCATCCAGAATGCTATTTTCACTAAAAAGGGAACAGAAAGAGCGATGCGCTATGCCTTCGAACTAGCAAAGAAAAGAAGAGGCCATGTGACATCAGCTACCAAGTCTAATGGGATTTTTCATTCCATGCCATTCTGGGATGAAGTATTTAAAGAAGTCAAGGGAGAGCATCAGGATGTACAGACTGCTTCTTATCATATTGATGCCCTTGCTGCATTTTTTGTAACTCGTCCGCAAATATTCGATGTCATTGTAGCCAGCAACCTATTTGGGGACATATTGACCGACATTGGAGGAGCAATTATGGGAAGCATTGGGATTGCTCCTGCAGCAAATATCAATCTTAACGGAAAGTATCCATCCATGTTTGAACCGGTTCATGGCTCCGCACCAGATATAGTAGGGAAAGGAATTGCTAATCCAATCGGACAAATTTGGACTGCCAAAATGATGCTGGACCACTTCGGTGAAGAGGAATTGGGCAGTAAGCTGCTTGATATTATAGAGGACGTCACAAATGATGGTATAAAGACTCCGGATATTGGAGGAACTTCATCAACAGAAGAGGTTGGAGATGAGATTTGCAGACGGCTTAAAAAGGCGGTTTCAGTTTAACTCTTAATATCGTAATAGCAGAATTCCAGAATTCGAATCTGGGATTCTTTTTTTAGGGATTGTTATTTTTACTTTGGATTTATTCTCATGGCTTTATGCTATAAGGGACGGTCCGGCGATCATGCTCTTTCTTTTCGAGTGAGAAAGGGAGCCTGTTCTTACATGCATAATTGATAGACATGTCTTTAAATAATTAAAAAACAACCGCTCCTTGATTGGTGCGGTTGCCCTTTGCGTCTTACTATTAAAAAAGCAGTTTTATTTGCTTTCAGCGTCCTCAATGATATCCTTGCCGATTTTTTCAGCCCACTCATTGTAAATTGGTTCAAGGGTCTTCTTGAACTCTTCGATTTCAGCATCAGAAAGCTCATTGATTTCAACTTGCCCATTTTCTTTTAATTTTGCCAATGCATCGTCATTAAGCTTTTTAGCAGACTCTCTTGCAAGCTTTGTTCCTTCGTCAACGCCTTTTTGTACAATTGCTTTTGTTTCATCATTTAAGCCTTCCCAGAATTTTGTATTAGTCAGCAAAGCATAATCAACACGGGTATGCCCCATAATCGTCATATACTTTTGCACTTCATCAAACTTCTTGGATTCAATGTTGCTGAAAGTGTTTTCCTGTCCATCAACTGTTCCCTGCTGAAGGGCAGTATATAATTCACCGAAAGGAATAGAAGCAGACCCAGCTCCCAGTTCAGCATAGATTGCTTCAAGCAATTGTCCGCCTTGTGTCCGGATTTTCATCCCATCTAAATCCTCCGGCTTCTTGATTGCCTTTTTATCATTAGTCATGTGCTTTGCGCCATTTGGCCACATAGCCTTTCCAAGCACTCCGTCTTTTTCAAGACGCTTAAAGATTTCCTGCCCTTTTTCTCCATCCCAGAACGCATTAGCAGCTTCGTCACTTTCAAAGAGGAAAGGCATTGCAGGAATATTGAATCCAGGGTCGTTCCCAACAAGCTTAGACATATCAGGTAAAATGAATTGAACATTATTTGCAACAAGGTTCTGATATTCATCCTTATCGCCAAATAAAGAGCTGTTAGGATATACTTGTACTTTAATCTTGCCGTCTGACTCTTTTTCAATGACCTCTTTCATTTTTAGAGCACCTTGATGTTTTGGAGTATTTTCAGCTACAACGTGAGCAATTTTAATTGTTAGTTCTTGTACTCCATCGCTTTCAGCACCGCCGCCTGAACCTTCAGTTTTCTCAGAATTGCCGCACGCCGCCAGGGCGAACATCATTACCAGAGCCAGAGCCGCCAGGAACAACTTTTTCATTTTCTTCATTTATAATCCCCCTTTTTAATAAGTAATTTGATACGAATTTATTTATCTCTGTATGGTCAGCTTCTTTGTCTAAGGCAATGCTTGCTTCACTAAATTTTTGAAATACGATCTCTGGAAGTGAAGTAGCAGCATCTGCATCTTTAAAAAGCTGACTTGCCATGCCAATGTCTTTTTTGATCAATTCAAGAGAAAATCCGGAATTATAAGTTTCTGTCAAAATGAAACTTGGGAACTTATATTCTGTCGAGCCGCTCCTGCCGGTACTTTGATTAATTACATTGATTGCCTTCTCAGGCTCCACACCAAAGTTCTCCAGCAATTGCACAGCCTCACAAGATGCTAAAAGATGGGTGGCTGATAAGTAATTATTAATTGCTTTTATTAAATGGCCGCTTCCGGATGGGCCAACTAAAGAAATATTGCTGCCCAAGGCACACAGCAAACGCTTACATTTTTCGAATTGCTCTGCTGAACCGCCAGCCATGATCGTCAATGTCCCATCAACTGCTTTTTTTACTCCGCCGCTTACTGGAGCATCAACAAAGCATATATTATAAGGTTCCAGTTTTCTGCTATTTTCTTTTGTATCCGCAGGATAAGAACTGCTCATATCAATTATCATGAGAGAATTCTGATCTTGAAGCGGAACCAAAGATCTTGAATCAATAATTTCTTCCACTACCTTGTTAACGATGACAGAGGAAGGGAGCATTAACACAACATACTGTACTTTATGAATCCACTCTTTCATATTGCCGGTATTGCCACCCAATGCCCGGAGTTCGATTAATGCGTTTTCATTCACATCTGACCCAAAAACATGGTATCCGTTCTTAAGGAGATTCTTTGCCATTGGCAGACCCATTTTCCCCAGTCCGATAAAGCCAATATTTTCTTTCATAAAAGAACATCTCCTTTAAGCCCCTTATGTAAAGAAGGAACCTTTTTTCTTCTTTGGTCAAGAGAATTATTTTCCAGAGTCTCATTGACTAAAGAGGGTTTTTTCTTTAGTGCCAAAGTACTTTCTTCTAATACCACCTTTCGACCTCCTTTTTGGATTTTGGATACAAATTAAAATTTACGAGGTGCTAATACAGGATGATAAAAATAGTATAACAAATCAGTAGAATATTGTGAATACACAAAAAATAATAAAAAAATAAAATTTTCTGTTTATTTTTATTTCTATTTCTTGTATATTGAAAAAGAAACCAAGCAAGGATTGGATACAATCCAAAAAAGGAGTTGATTGTATGAAGCTCTTTAAATGGCTTGATCACATCGAAGAAGGCGCAGCTGGATTGCTATTTATAGGAGGAGTAGTTGTCAGTTTATATGGTGTATTTACCAGATATGTGTTAAATGCACCACAGGCATGGGTCACTGAGATTTTTGAATTTCTACTCGTATGGTCCATTTTTATCGGGTTTGGAATGGCTTTAAAAGACAATCGTCACATTCAGGTAGAGTTATTGTTTGATATGCTGCCAAAAGGATTAAAAAAGATCGTTGCAGGTATTAGTAATATCATTGGAGCGTGCTTCACCTTTTATCTAGCTTTTTCATCCCTCGAATTGATAACGCTTTCAAAAGAGCAGGGGATCACTACCATCGATGTCGGAATTCCGATTTGGATTACGTATCTGGTTCTGCCAGTAGGAATGAGTTTGCTGGGGGTTTACTTTATTGTGAAGGCTTATCGGGCATTTACAGGTGATAAACGTGAAATTACAGGAGAACTTGAGCACCTTTATGAAGAAATGCAGGAGTTAAATAAGAAAGAATCTGATCAGAAGGGAGTAGGAGCATGAGTCCGGTTCTAGTATTGTTTTTGGTCTTTGCCATTCTTTGCCTTATTAGAGTGCCTATTGCGGTCAGCTTAGGGCTTTCAAGTGTTGTAGCTCTGTCCATGATCGACTTTACTCTATATACTGTCATCCAAAAAATGTTTAACTCCTTAAATTCAGCAACACTAATGGCTATTCCAGGGTTTGTATTTGCTGGAATTATTATGTCGAAAGGCGGTATATCCTTTCATTTGATTGAAGCACTTAAATCGTGGGTTGGCCATATTCGCGGTGGACTCGCGGTTGTTACCATCCTTGCATGTATGATTTTTGCTGCAATATCTGGTTCAAGTCCCGCTACAGCAGCAGCCATCGGGAGCATTATGATACCAGGAATGGTAAAGGCTGGTTACAGCAAGCGCTATGCAATGGGATTAGTTGCAGCAGCAGGGACACTTGGAATTCTGATTCCACCCTCCATACCATTAATCATCTATGCGTCTGTTGCAGAAGAATCTGTAGGTAAACTATTTGCTGCGGGGATTATCCCGGGTTTATTGCTGGGCGGTATTTTACTTGTGTCTGCAATTGT
Source organism: Cytobacillus sp. (assembly GCF_964223445.1). Lineage (NCBI taxonomy): Bacteria > Bacillati > Bacillota > Bacilli > Caryophanales > Bacillaceae > Cytobacillus > Cytobacillus sp. The sequence continues at coordinate 61,941 of NZ_CAXQGS010000132.1, read as the reverse complement.
TAACGCACGCATTCATAATTATGGCAAATTGCCGAAGGTGCCAATGAATGTACGCTGGAAAAAGACCTATAAGGCCATTTGGGGGTTTCTTCTTCCTGTTATTATCCTCGGAGGAATATACTCTGGAATTGTAACCCCAACTGAAGCAGCATTTGTTTCATGTTTCTATGGAATCATTGTTTCAGTATTTATCTATAAAGAAATGTCGTTTCCTAAATTCAGGGAAGTACTTAAGGAATCCATCAATATTACTTCGATGATCTTCCTGGTTATTGCCTCAGCTATGATCTTTGGAATGTTCTTAACGACAGAGCAAGTACCGCAAAGTTTCGCGGCATGGATTGAAGAAAGCACAACGAATAAATGGATTTTTATGATTGGTGTTAATTTAATGTTCTTCGTGCTTGGAATGTTCCTGGAAGCTGTAGCGATTATCTTAATTACCTTGCCAATTTTACTTCCGGTTCTAGTGATGTTTGATATTAATATTATTCACTTTGCGATTATTATGACGATTAATATGGAATTGGCAATGATTACTCCTCCTGTAGGATTGAATCTTTTTGTAGTAAGCGGAATCACTAGGGAAAAAGTAGGGGAAGTAGTAAGGGGAGTCCTGCCTTTCTTCGCTCTTATGGTATTGGCCCTTATATTAATTGTTATTTTCCCGCAGATTTCACTGTTATTAGCAAAATAATTCTTGGCAGTTTTTACAATGCTTAAGGAGTTTTTAAATGAATCAGGTAAAAGAGTTTCATACATTACAAGAAAAAGTTACAGATATGATTAGGGAATCTATTTTCAACCAGGTTTATAAACCGGGGGAAAGATTGATTCAAGATGAATTAGCTTCAAGATTTGGGGTGAGCAGGATGCCTGTAAGAGAGGCTCTCCGCTGTCTCGAGAGGGAAGGACTAGTAGCCTTTCTTCCCCATAAAGGAGCACAGGTAATTGGCTTTAGAAGGGAAGATATAGAAGAGCTGTATTATCTGAGAGCACTCCTGGAGGGCATCACTGTTCAAAAATCAATGAATTTTCTTACAAATGAGGATAAGTCAGACTTACATCTATTTGTAAAAAAAATGGACCAGGATATTGAAAACAATGATATGGATTCCTTTATTAGCCATAATCATCAGTTTCACATGCTGTTGCAAAAGGGATGTGATTGGAAAAAGATTAAATTGCTGACGAAGGAATTTATTGAGGGATACCCAGCTCATGTTCCAAGTCTCATTCCAAAAACAATGTTTGTTTCGAATGAAGAGCATAAACAAATGTTAAGAGCCCTTGAATTAAAGGATCCTATCATGCTGAGACAGCTGGTCGAAAGCCATATCATGAGGGCAGGGAATGCGCTTACTCAAGTAATTGAGTAAGCTATTCTTCCATAAAATTGGATCCAATATCCGCGAAGGAGGAGTTAACAATGGCACCTAAACGATCCTACTTATTTGTACCGGCAGTTTCTGAAAAAATAATGGGAAAAGCATTATCCAGTGCAGCAGACAGTGTTATTTTTGATCTGGAGGATGCCGTTGCCATTAATGAAAAAGAGATTGCTAGAGAAAGGGCAAAAAATTACTTGCTAAATTACCCAGCTGAAAAAGATGTGTATATCAGAATCAATGACTTTACAACAGTGTATTGGAGAAAAGATATCGAGTGTGCAGTTGAATCAGGTGCGAAGGGAATCATTGTCCCGAAAGCTGAAAGCGGCAGCAATATGAAAGTTATCTGCCAAACAGTGCTTGAGCTCCTTGAAAGGGCGGGCAGAAAAGGAGATCATTTTGAGGTGCTGCCACTAATCGAAACAGCTTCAGGTGTTCACTTTGCCTATGAAATTGCAAATTCTCATTCTTTGGTTCCGAGGCTAGTGTTTGGTTCAATTGACTATTCACTTGATATAGATTGCGAGCTAACTGATGGAGGTGAAGAGCTTTATTTTGCAAGGTCACAAATTGTTAATGCATCAAGGGCGGCAGGGGTCGGCAGCCCAGTGGATGCGGTATATCCAGATCTATCCAATGAAGAAGGGTTATACAGAGAGGCTGTCCGGGCTAGAATTTCAGGATTTAAATCCAAGCTGTCTATTCATCCAAAACAGATAAATGCCATTCATCAGGTTTTTACTCCGGACGAAAAAGCCTTGGAAGAAGCAAGAGAAATAGTAGAAGCGTTTGAAGAGGCTGAACTTAATGGGAGTGCGTCCATTTCGGTAAGAAATAAATTAGTGGATTATCCAGTATATAAAAAAGCAAAAGGGCTTTTAAACTATTCATGTTTATAAGAGGAGAGATAAAATGGTAACCACCCAAATTGCTAGAAATATCAATCATACAAATTTTGAACAAATAAACGGAAATGCTGTATATGAAGCTAAGAGAAGTCTATTGAACTGGCTCGGTGTTGCTATGGGAGCAGCCTATCATGAATCAATGGATAAAGTTTTAAATGTTTCAAAATTGATGGAAAGCACCCCGCAGGCGTCTATTCTTGGAAGAAATGAAAAGACTGATATGCTTTTCGCAGCTTTGCTAAACGGCATGTCATCCCATATTTATGACTTTGATGACACACTGCTTGAAACAGTTCTTCACCCTTCTTCCCCTGTTTTTCCTGCTGTATTAGCATATAGCCAATATAAGAAAAAAACCGGTAAAGAGGTTTTAGAGGCTTTCATTTTAGGCTGTGAGGTTCAGGCCAGACTTGCCCTGGCTGTATACCCTTCCCACTACTGGCGGGGCTGGCATATTACCGGAAGCGTTGGAGGAATTGGCGCTGCTGCAGCAATGAGCAAGCTCTTAGGGCTTGACGAGGAGAAAACTTCCTTTGCTATTGGGATAGCCGCAACCGATCCTACCGGATTAAGGGAAATGTTTGGAACAATGACAAAGCCTTATCATCCGGGAAAAGCAGCGATGAATGGGATGCTTGCAGCATTCATTGCAGGCGAAGGGTTTACAAGTTCTAAACAAGCATTGGAAGCAGAGCGAGGATTTATCAATGTTTTATCAGAAGAATCTAAAATGGAACTGCTGACAGATAAATGGGGAGATAAATGGGAAATTGAGAAAAACAGCTATAAGCCATTTGCCAGCGGCATTGTAACCCATCCGTCCATTGAAGGAATCATTGCCATACAGAGAGCACATAACTTAAAAGCAGAAGAAGTAGAAGAAATTCATATTACAGGACATCCTCTAGTTAAAGAACTAACCGGCAAAACAGATTTTAAAACAGGTCTTGAAGGGAAATTTAGTGTTTACCATTGCGTCGCTGCAGGATTCCTTCATTTAAGAGCTGGCGTGAATGAGTTTACTGATGATTTCGTTAATAAACCTGAAGTAAAGGCTTTAAGGACAAAAATACAGCTGAAGATAGATGAGAATATTAAAGAAGACCAGGTCAGATTAACAGTAAAATTGAAAGATGGCAGGGAACTCAGCCATTTCGTTGAACATGCTATTGGCAGTATGGATAAGCCTATGACTGATCAGCAATTGATTGATAAATTCATGGATGTTACGGGAAATATCATTAGTGAGGAAGCAAAAAAATTACTTATTGATCAGGTATTCCGCCTAGAAGAAATAGAAGATTTGGAAGGTTTTTTCCAGATGTGCACACCAGTTGAATCAGCCAGCCGTATTTAAGCAAAAGAAAGAAGGAGAGTAAATTGGGTTCTCCGAATACCAAGGCAAAAGTAAATTTTATGCCAAAGTCATCCTGGGTAAATTCCATTGGGTCTTCAAAAACATTTACCCTAGTGCTTGGTGCTGCTCTGTCTGCATCTGTCTACGCTGTTTTGCCTGGAAGCAGTGTTTCTGCCAAAATCATGCTCGCCCTTTTAGTCTTAAGTGTCTTTTACTGGACATTTGAGCCCTTGCCGCTCGGGGTTACTGCTGTACTGCTGCTGGTGTTAATGCTGTTATTTAAAATTGTGACCATGGATATTATCTTCAGCGGTTTTTCCTCACCAGCCATTTTTTTGATAATAGGGGGGATGATGCTGGCAAGAGGAGTCAATGATACCCCACTTGCTAAAAGACTGGCATATTTGATTTTGGCAAAGTGGGCCGGCACAGCAAAAGGTTTATTAGCAAGCATTTTGCTCATCCCTCAGGTTCAGGCTTTTTTTATCCCTGCAGTAGCTGTAAGAGCTACCCTGATATTACCTGTTGCTTTAATGGCGCTGGATCATATAGGTGTTAAGAAGGATGGAAATCTGCGGAAAATGATACTGCTTGGTGTTGCATTTGGCGGAACAATAAGCGGAACGATTGTCATGACGGCAGCAATCGGAAATATCTTGACGGTAGAATTATTAAAGCAGTTTTTGGGGATTCAAATAACTTATTTACAATGGTTCATGTACACGGTTCCAATATGGCTGCTTTTAATTCCCCTATCCTGGCTGTTATTAATCAAGGTATTTCCCTTGCCAAAAGAAAATGAAGAATTTCATCATTTGAAGGAGGAAATGGACAAAAAGCTGAAAGAGTTAGGTGCTATCAATACAGATGAAAAAAAATGCATCGGTATTTTAATTCTTATTGTATGTTTATGGTTTAGCGAACCGCTGCATGGACTTCACCCAAGCATTCCAACCCTGATAGGTGTTATATTAATGGCATTTCCAGGTGTAGGCTGTTCGAAGTGGGATAGTATGGTAAAAATCAATTTTGATACTATTCTCATTATGGGTGTAACTTTATCGCTTGGCTATGCTTTTAATCATTCGGGGGCAGCGGAACTTGTAGGGACTACTTTAAGTGCGGGATGGATTATTGATCTGCTTCGCACACCGCTTACTGCTGTTGCATCCATTTTAATTATCACACAAATCCTGCATTTGGCTGTTGCCAACGTATCGACAGCAGTTGTGACGCTAATTCCTATTTTTATCGGGCTGTCTGGCAAGGCAGGTGCCGATCCGGTATTAATATGTATTACGGCTTCACTAGCCTGCCTCCATGGATATATTCTTGTAGTTGAAGCAACTCCCAATATTATTGTCCATAGCACTGGGCAGATCCAGCAAAAAGAGTTTATTATCCCGGGAATCTATATGACTATTATTATGATGGTCGTTACAATATTAACGGCTGTAACGTGGTGGAACTGGCTCGGTTTTTTGTAAAATAAACTTAAGTGTCAGAAAAGTGTAGACAATAATATTTGGATCCTGTATCCTAAAACTAAAATAGGATAAGGAAAGGTATTTGAAATATGTCTATGAATCAGGACTTACGAATTGAGAATAGGGATACACTCCATTTAAAAGTGTGCAATGTAATAAGAGAAGCGATTATCAGAGGGGATTTCAAGCCGGGTGAAAGGTTAAAGCAATCAGATCTGGCAGAAAAAATGGGCGTTAGCAGGATGCCTGTTAGAGAAGCATTTAGAAAACTGGAGTCAGAGGGACTTATTAAGCTGGAGCCGCATAAAGGTGCCGTAGTGAAATCAATCAGCATTAAGGACATTGAAGAAATTTATGCCTTAAGATCTGAGCTGGAGAAAATGGCTGTTTACCAAAGCGTTGATTTTTTAACAGACGAAGATATCACCCAGCTTTCTTCGCTTGTAGCAGAAATGGAAAAGGCCGATGATGCAGACACTTTTGTACAGTATAACATTGACTTTCACCGTTTGCTTGTAAAAAGATGTAATTGGGAACGTCTTAATTCATTTATTGGCACATTGTGGAATGGCCTTCCGCAGCAAACACCACACCTTCTAACCGGACAAATTGAAACCTCAAATACAGAGCATAGAAAAATCCTTGAAGCAGTTGTAAAAAAAGATAAAGAAACCGCTGCTAATATTGTATCGGAGCATATCTACCGAACAGGAGAATCATTAATAGAAAGCCTGAAGAAAGAAGGGAAGTAAATTCCCTTTCTTTATAAATTGGATCCAATATCCAAAAAGGAGAAATGAAAAATGGGCAGAATGCTGGAGGATGTTAGTAAAACTATTCTAAAAGAACATGGTGTCCCTGTGCCAGGCCATGCAGTTATTTCAGGTAGTGAAGAAATAACTGAACATCATTTATCAAAACCATGTGTTTTAAAAGCTTTGGTTCCCGTAGGAAAAAGAGGAAAAGCCGGGGCTGTCAAGTTTGCAGACACTGTTGAAGAGGCAAGGAGCAAAGCAGATGATATTTTCGGTATGACAGTTAGAAATTTTCCTGTAGATAAGGTCTTGTTGGAAGAAAAGATTGATATTGATGAAGAATGGTATGTTTCTATTACAATTGACCCTCAAAAACAGGTTCCGGTAGTTATTGCTACCACAGAAGGTGGAGTTGAAGTAGAAGATCTTGTTAAAGATTCCCCTGAGAAAGTTGTAATTTATCATGTTGAACCTTTTGCCGAGCTTCAGCCATACCAGTCAAAGGAAATTTGGAGCAGACTCGGAGTTACGGGCAAGCCTTTAGTAAAAGCTGCAGCAATCCTATGCAAATTATATAATATCTTTCTTAGGTATGACTGTTATATATTGGAAATTAACCCGTTGGTACTTACAAGGGACGAAGAAGTAATGGCAGCGGCTTCGGTAATGGGTGTGGATGATTCAGCGCTATATCGCCACCCGGAACTTGAAGGCAAAGTGGAATCAGGCAGTGAACGTTCCTGGAGGCCTTTAACCCAGCTTGAGAAGGATATGGTAAAAGTTAATGACGCAGATTATCGCGGAACAGCACGCTATACTGAAATGGATGGCGGTGAAATTGGTTTTATGTGCGGAGGCGGAGGAGGAAGCTTATTAAGTTTTGACGCCCTTATTAATTTAGGAGCCTCTCCTGCAAATTACACAGAAACGGGAGGTAATCCGCCAGAAGAAAAAGTAACGGGATTAACAAAAGGAATTCTCTCCAAGGAAGGAGTAAAGGGCCTGTTTGTGGCACACAACATAACCAATAATACACAAATCGATGTCTTTGCCCGGGGAATTGTAAAGGCCATTGAAGAATTAGGCGTAGACCCTGCAGAGTTTCCCATAGTTGTGAGGGAAGCAGGAGTTAATGACGAAGAGGGAAAAAGAATTTTTCTTGAAGCAGGTATTACTTATTTCGGAGAAGATTTAACAATTGAAGAAGCAGCTGCAGAAATGGTTAAAAAGATGAGAGGGGTATCCTAAATGTCAATTCTAATCAATCAAAACACTCGATTAGCTGTACAAGGAATTACAGGCCGGGAAGCTTCTATGATTGTCAGCCATACTCTTGCCTATGGTACTAATATTTTTGCAGGCATTACACCAGGTAAAGGAGGACAGCATGTACAAGGAGTACCAGTTTACGACACGGTTGCAGAAGCTGTTAAAAAGCATGATATAAATGCATCTCTGATTGTTGTGCCTCCTGCGTTTGCATTGGATGCTGTTCTCGAAGCAATTTCCAGTGGAATTAAGCTGATTGTTGTTACAACAGAAAATATACCTCAGCATGATGCAGTAAAATTGCTATACGCTGCGCGAAAACAAAATGTTACGATCATCGGTCCTAATACGGTTGGCATGATCAATCCAAAGGACCGCATAAAGATGGGATCAATAGGTGGAGATCGGCCTGAACGATGTTTCGTTCCTGGAAATGTCGGAGTGATTTCAAGAAGCGGTGGGATGACTGCTGAAACCTCCTGGATGGTTAAGAGGGCCGGGTATGGTGTTACAACAAGTATAGGAATTGGCGGAGATAGTTTGATCGGAACCACTATTAAAGACCTTCTTGTTCTGTTTGAAAAAGACGATGAAACAGAAGCTGTTGTTACTTTTTCAGAGCCTGGAACCTCATTTGAAGAGGACGCTGCCCAATTATTAAAGGAAGGCGGTTTTACAAAGCCGTTAATATCTTTTGTTGCCGGGAAGTTTACAGAATCCATGCCGGAAGGGACAGTTTTTGGCCATGCCGGTGCAATGATTTCCGGAAACTCAGGACGTCCCTCATTAAAGATGAAAGCGCTTAAAGATTCAGGTGCACATGTTGTGGAGAAGTATGATGATATCATTAGCGTTTTACAAGCGGTATTAGGTGCAAAAGTAGGTGAGGTAAAATGACATTAACCCGAATGTTAGCTGAATATGCGAGTAATGTTAGATTTGAAGATTTGCCTGATGAAGTTGTTGAGTATACCAAACTATGTATTTTGGATTGGTATGGCTCAGCACTTGCGGGAAAAGATGAAAAACAGATTCTATCCATATTGGAATTGACTCAAGAATGGGGCGGGAATGAACAAGCAACGCTTATTACCGGGGGAAAGTCTTCGATTGGCAATGCCTGTTTAGTCAACGCAGCTTCCAGCCATATTGTAGAGCTGGATGATATTCATAAATCATCCATTATCCATGCAGGCACGGTGGTCATTCCAGCAGCTGCAGCTGTTGCTGAAGCATATGGATTAAGCGGAAAAGACCTTATTACTGCCGTAGCTGTGGGTTATGAAATTTGCTACAGAATTGGAGAGGCTGTTTCTCCTTCCCATTATTATTACTGGCATAACACAGCAACCTGCGGGACTTTTGGTTCTGCTGCAGCCGCAGCTAAGCTTCTTAACTTAAATGTCGGGCAAATTATGTATGCTCTCGGAAATGCTGGCACACAAGCAGCCGGTTTATGGGAGTTTATTGAGGATGGAGCTAACACAAAACAGCTGCATACTGCAAAAGCAGCTTATAATGGCGCACTTGCTGCCTTGCTGGCAAAAAAAGATTTCACTTCAGCATCCAAAATTCTGGAAGGCAGAAGGGGCTTTTTTAATGCAATGTCAGAGAAATATGATGCAGATAAAATTACAAGGAATCTTGGCAAAGAATTTAAAATTATAGAAAATAGTTTTAAAATCCATGCCTCCTGCCGCCACACACATCCAGCGATGGATTGTATATTAAACATCATGAAGGAAAACACCCTCACCCATCAGCAAATACAGAGCATCTCAATTAAAACCTATCAAACTGTCCTGAATATAACAGATAACCCAAACCCTGATACTGTGTATGCTTCTAAATTTAGCAGCCAGTTTTGCGCGGCTCTAATTGCAATGAAGGGTACTGCCTCATTAATCGATTATAATAATGAAATTTTACAATCACCAGAGTTAAGAAATCTGATGGAAAAAGTCAGTGTTGAAGCCGATCCTTATTACGAAAATGCTTATCCTGAAAAATGGGGGGCAAAGGTAGTCATTAAAATGAAGGATGGCAGAACATTCAGTGAAGGAACAGATTATCCAAAGGGTGATCCGGAAAAACCTGCGGATAAGGAAGAACTGATTCAAAAATTTATAACTATGACTTTAGACAAAGTATGGAACGCTGAAGAAAAGGTTCAGGCAATTTTACAATTAGAAGAAATTAGCGCAGCTGAAATGATGGAAGCGGGGGAAGAGTCGTGCAAACAAATACAGTAGCGACTCTTTCAAATTCGAGAAGATTTGTTCTTACAAGACTGCATTCACTAGCGGGGCTTATTCCGCTAGGCCTTTTTTTAATACAGCACTTAATGGGGAATGCATTGGCTATCCTAGGAAGCGAGAAATATGACGAACATATTCAATTTATGCTCAATCTCCCATTTTTGCTCTTGCTTGAAATTGGATTTATAGCCATTCCCCTATTATTTCACGCTATCTACGGAATCTATCTATCTTTCATTTCCAAACCGAATGCACATGTATATAAATACAAGCGAAATATAAGTTTTCTTCTCCAAAGGGTTACAGGAATTATTACCTTTATTTTTGTTATCTATCATGTCTGGTCACTTAGAATTAGTCCTGTAATCAGTGGAAATGAGGTTAATCATCAGGTGGTTGGGGAACATTTGGCAAACCCTGTTATGATGATTTTTTATATGGCAGGTGTATTAAGCACAACCTATCATTTTACAAATGGAATTTCCACTGCTCTCATAACCTGGGGGTTAACAATTGGTCCTTCATCCCAAAAAACGGTCAGAAATCTGTGCTTTGGATTGTTTATTATTTTAACTGTCTTGGGATTGGGAAGTCTAATTTCATTTGTTAGTTAACGTCACCTAGGATAGTAAGTTTTATGCTTTCAGACGGAAAGGGGGATATTATGAAAAACCAGGAAATTATTGTGATTGGCGGCGGCCTGGCAGGATTGATGGCCACTATTAAAATAGCAGAAGCCAAAAAGAAAGTGAAATTGTTTTCTCTTGTCCCGGTTCGCCGTTCCCACTCGGTGTGTGCGCAAGGTGGCATCAATGGGGCTGTAAATACAAAGGGAGAAGGGGACTCTGTATGGGAGCACTTTGATGATACGATTTATGGCGGTGACTTTTTAGCCAATCAGCCTCCTGTAAAAGCAATGTGCGAAGCTGCACCGGACATTATTTATTTATTGGCTAGAATGGGTGTGCAATTTAACCGTACAGAAGAAGGCCATATTGATTTTAGAAGGCTAGGAGGTGCTAAATATTCCAGGACGGCTTTTGCTGGATCGACAACAGGTCAGCAAATTCTTTATGCGCTGGATGAACAAGTTCGCAAATATGAAGCTGAGGGTCTTGTTGAAAAATTTGAATACTGGGAATTAGTATCGCTTATTAAAGATGATGAAGGAAGATGCAGAGGCATTTCTGCTCAGAATTTAAAATCGATGGCAATTCAGACATTTAAATCAGATGCAGTCATTTTAGCATCAGGCGGCATAGGCAACATCTTTAGAAAAAGTACAAATTCGATCATCAATACAGGAAGTGCACATAGCATTGCATACCAGCAAGGTGCGAGATATGCAAATGGCGAATTTATTCAGATTCATCCAACTGCAATTCCAGGGGATGACAAACTTCGGCTGATGTCAGAGTCAGCCCGCGGTGAGGGTGGAAGAGTATGGGTCTATAAAGAGGGTAAACCATGGTATTTTCTCGAGGAGAAGTATCCTGCTTACGGAAATCTCGTGCCAAGAGATATTGCAACAAGGGAAATCTTCCATGTATGCGTTGACCTCAAGCTTGGCATCAAAGGAGAAAATATGGTTTACCTTGATCTTTCCCACCTGCCAGCAGAATTACTGCAGAAAAAGCTTGGCGGAATACTTGATATCTACGAAAAATTTGTAGGCGATGATCCAAGAAAACTCCCGATGAAAATATTCCCGGCTATGCATTACTCAATGGGCGGCCTCTGGGTTGATTATGATCAGATGACAAATATACCCGGCCTTTTTGCATGCGGAGAATGTGATTACCAATTTCACGGCGGAAACCGTCTTGGAGCTAATTCCTTAGTTTCGGCTATATATGGCGGGATGGTAGCGGGCCCTAATGCGGTCAGCTATATAAATAGCCTTGAAAAATCTTGTGAAGACCTTGCACCATTCATTTTTGAAAAGGAAAAGAAAAAGCAAGAAGAAGAAGTTGAAAAAATCTGCAAAATGAACGGGCATGAAAATCCATATCAGCTGCATGTCGAGATGAGTGACTGGATGGTGGATAATGTGACCGTTGTCAGATATAATGACCGCCTTCAAAAAACAGATGAGAAGCTCCAGGAACTTCAGACGCGTTTCAGAAACATTGGAATTGATGATACATCAAGGTGGCATAACAGAACCGTACCGTTTGTCCGTCAGCTTAAAAATATGCTTGAGCTTGCCAGGGTCATTACGCTTGGCGCTCTTAACCGGAATGAGAGCAGGGGTGCTCACTATAAACCTGAGTTCCCTAATAGGGATGATGAAAATTGGCTAAAAACTACTATTGCTACATATACCCCGTTTGGTCCAAGCCTTTCTTATGAACCAGTTGATCTTAAATATATTGCTCCAAGGCCAAGGAGATATGACATTGTAACATCAGGACAAAAAGAAGAGGAATCAAAAGTATAAGGAAAAGAAGGTGAAAAGATGGGTGCTGCAGTAGATATCAAGCTTAAAATAAAGCGAAAAGACTCTTCCGATTCTCCCTTTTACTGGGAGGAATTTAACATACCTTTCCGGAAGAATATGAATGTAATATCTGCCTTAATGGAGATACAGAAAAATCCGGTTAACGCAAAGGGAGAAAAAGTAAGATCAGTAGCTTGGGAATATAACTGTCTGGAGGAAGTCTGCGGAGCGTGCAGCATGAGAATAAATGGAAAAGTTCGCCAGGCGTGCTCTACCTTGGTGGATCGGCTGGAACAGCCAATTCAATTAGAGCCAATGGAAACATTTCCTGTAGAAAAGGATCTGGTTGTAAACAGAGACCGCATGTTTAGTGCTCTCAAAAAAATAAAAGGCTGGATCCCTATAGATGGAACCTATGCATTGGGGGCTGGTCCTCTAATTTCCTCAGATGTTCAGCAAGAAGCTTATAAGTATTCAACCTGTATAACCTGCGGATGCTGCCTGGATGCATGCCCAAATGTTAATAGCAGTTCACCATTTATTGGCCCGCAGGTATTAGGGCAGACTAAATATTTTAATATGCACCCTACTGGAGCACAGCAGAAGAATGATAGATTATCAGTAATGATTGGGGAGGAAGGGTTAGCTAACTGCGGAAACTCCCAGAACTGTGTTCAGGTTTGCCCTAAGGAAATCCCATTAACAACTGCCATTGCTGAACTAAATAAAGATGCAAATAAATTTGCATTATGGGGCTGGTTAAAGAGATGAGGGCAATTCAATATAAACAATATGACGTATTGGTAATTGGCGGGGGAGAGGCTGCTTTGGCTGCTGCCATTTCTGCTAAAGAAGAGGGTGCGTCAGTGGTTCTGGTTACAAAAGGAAAAGCAGGGCTTGGGGGTTCATCTGTTATTTCAGATAGTGTGCATTCCGCCATTTTTTCTCCAGGAGATTCACCTGATATGTTCTTAAAGGATCTATTAGAAGGAGGCAGGCATTTATCAGATAAAAGGTTAGCTAGAATTTTAGCTGAAGAGTGTACTGTCAGAGTCAATGAATTAGAAAGCAAATTTGGAATTCATTTAGAAAGGGAAAAGGTGGTTATTACTCCTGGCCATTCTCATCCAAGAAGAGTTTATGCCGGAACAGGACTTGGAAAAAATATTACAAAGCCGATGCGTGATTATGCAATAGAAATAGGTATTGATTTTCATGAACAATCTGCAGTTGTTGATTTAATAAAAGATAATAATGAAGTAAAAGGTGCGCTGTTCCAAAAAGACAAGAAGTTTTATATTATTTATTCACCGGCTGTTATATTGGCAACCGGGGGTTTTGGAGGACTCTATCAATCTTCGGATAATCCAAGGGATGTATCGGGTGAAGGAATTGGCATGGCATGGAGACATGGCGCTATTCTTGTTGATATGGAGTTTGTGCAATTTTATCCATACCGTTTGCAGCATCCGGGAAATATTGATATCATGACAAAAATTTTTGCGAAAGGAGCTTTTCTTGTAAACGAAAGAGGGGAACGGTTTATGGAAAAGTATCCTAAAAAAGAGCTTGAAACAAGAGATAAACTCAGTTATGCGATGTTTAAGGAAAATAAAGTACTTCTGGATTTTTCTGCGGTGGCGGGGAATGTTCTTCAGCTTGACAGTCCATATCTGTATCGTCTGTATCAAAAAGGGCATGAGGGAGAATGGGTTATGAGTCCTGTACAGCATTATTGTATGGGTGGAATCCAGACAGATGAATGGGGAAGAACAAACATTCCAGGTCTATACGCTTGCGGAGAAGTGACGGGCGGACTACATGGGGCGAATCGTTTAGGCGGGGGCTCTTTAACTGAATCACTGGTTTTTGGATACCGTGCGGGAAAGATGGCTGTACAGGAAAAATCGATGGAGAGCATTGCCGGCATTATGGCCTCAGGAACAGAAGAATTAATAGATAACTCTCCAATAATTGGGGAATCTGAAATGATCAAAAAAGTAAAAGACGTTATGTGGCAGAAGGTGGGGATTGAAAGAACCTCCCTTTCTTTGAAGGAAGCTGCAGATGAATTAAATTTAATCGCGTTAAATTTGGAGAATGAAAATAGTATTCAGGCTCTCCAGATTTGTGATAAAGTACGATCCGCATGGGCATCAGCAATCTCCGCAGCTGCAAGGAAAGAAAGCCGCGGAGCACATAAAATTCAGGATGTAAAAGAAGAAAAGAAGGAGTGGCAGGGCAAAAACAGAATACACAAAACTAGCCTGCAATTTACTCCGTTATCTTCCAAAGTTGAGATGCCTTAAAGATGAAAAAGGAGAAGATCGTATGAGAACAATTACTTATGAGGAAATTGTTGAACGAGTTTCGAAAATGTGTCAGGAAGCAAATTTTGATTTAGGGCAGGACGTAGTGGAAGCTTTTCAATCAGCATTAAAAAATGAATCTTCTGAAACCGGCAAAGACATACTGGAACAGCTAATCTTAAATGCTGATATTGCAAAAAGCGAACGGGTTCCAATGTGCCAGGACACTGGAGTATCAGTATTTATCGTTGAGGTTGGACAGGACTGCCATATTGCTGGAGGCAGCATTTATAATGCTATAAATGAAGGCGTTAAAAAAGGTTATGAAGAAGGGTATTTGAGACATTCAATCGTGGATCACCCTATTACCCGGGAAAAAAGCAAGGGCTATAACACTCCTTCCATAATCCACATTGAACTTGTACCTGGGGATCAAATCGTCATCCATATGTCTGCAAAAGGGGGCGGAAGTGAAAACATGAGCAGTCTAAAAATGCTCAAGCCATCAGATGGTCTTGAAGGCATTAAGAAGTATATCCTTGATACGGTTGCAATGGCAGGGCCAAATGCCTGTCCTCCTCTTGTGGTGGGAGTTGGAATTGGAGGCAATTTTGAAAGATGTGCCTATTTAGCGAAGAAATCACTGTTCAGACCAATTGGCCACCGAAGCGAACGCCCAGAGCTTGCCCAATTAGAAAACGAGTTAATGGAAGAAATCAATAAACTGGGTATTGGGCCACAGGGCATGGGAGGAAATACAACTGCACTTGATGTGAAAATTGAGATAGAGCCTTGCCACATTGCTGCATTGCCTGTAGCTGTTAATTTAAACTGCCATGCAAGCAGACATAAAGAAGTCAGATTGTAGGAGGAATTCATTTGTGTGCTAATATAGTTAGCAGCCCAATAGATGAACAAGTATTGATCAGTTTAAAAGCTGGTGACCGTGTCTTGATCAGCGGAACGATATTTACAGCGAGAGATGCAGCTCATAAAAGAATGTCAGAAGCCCTCCAAAAAGGGGAAGACCTTCCTTTCAAAATTAAAGGCCAAACCATTTATTATGTTGGACCAACCCCAGCAAAGCCAGGACAGATTATTGGATCAGCCGGGCCGACTACAAGCGGAAGAATGGATAAATATACACCCTCACTGCTGGATCGGGGCTTAAAAGGGATGATCGGAAAAGGCTACCGGAGCCAGGAAGTAATCGATTCAATGAAGAAAAATAAAGCGGTTTATTTTGCAGCAATTGGCGGTTCTGGAGCATTGATCGCCAGATCTATTAAATCAATGGAAGTAATTGCTTATGAGGATTTAGGACCTGAAGCGATTTATAAACTGACTGTAGAGAACTTCCCGGCAGTCGTAATTATTGATAGCGAAGGAACAGACTGGTATCAAGTGGGAAAAGAGCAATTTAAGCAGCAGGCAGATCAGTAAAATGCAGCAGGAAGATTGCTGATAAAACAAAACCTCTGAAGTGTTTGTCCGGGGTTTTGTTTTTTTTAGTTATTAAAGGCGTTTTTTATAATTAAGGAGGGGATTTGAATGAAAATAGAAAGATTGGACCATTTAGTGCTGACGGTACAAAGTATTGAAAAGACTTGTGACTATTATAATAAAGTATTGGGAATGGAGATAATAACATTTGGTGAAGGCAGAAAAGCCTTGAGGTTTGGAATCCAGAAAATAAATCTTCACCAAAAAGGGAATGAATATGAGCCCAAAGCCCTTTATCCAGCAGCTGGATCAGGAGATTTATGCTTCATTACAAAAACTGGTATGAATGAAGTGATAAAACATTTAGAGTGTTGCAATATTGCAATAGAAGAAGGGCCAGTTGAAAGAACGGGGGCTCTTGGAGCAATTACTTCAGTCTATATTAGAGATCCGGATGGAAATCTTATCGAACTATCAAACTCCAATTAATACCGCATTTATAGCATTCACTAAAAGAAATCCCAAAGCCATCATAGCTTTGGGATTTCTTTTATAGCTTTATTGAAACATATTTTACTTCCAAAAATTCATCAAGACCATGGTGTCCGCCTTCTCGGCCCAGCCCGCTTTCCTTTAATCCTCCAAATGGTGCCTGTGCAGTAGAAGGGACCCCATCATTAATTCCGACTATGCCAAATTCCAATTTCTCATATGCTGTAATCGCTGTCTTTAAGTTTTCGGTAAAGGCATAGGCAGCAAGGCCATAACGGGAGCTATTTGCCTTTTCAATTACTTCCTCTATACTCGTAAATTCAATGATCGGGGCAACTGGGCCGAAGGTTTCCTCCTGCATAATCACCATCTCCTCATGAACCCCGCTCAAGATGGTAGGTTCAAAGAAATAGCCATTGCTATATTCCTTAATCCTGTTCCCTCCATGCTCGATGACTGCACCTTTTTCAACTGCATCATCGATATGCTTCTTTACTTTCGTATAGGCTGCTTCATTAATTAAAGGTCCAATTTCCGCATCTGGTTCATAGCCCAAACCTACTTTAATTTTCTCCACTTCCTCTTTAAGCTTAGCTGTAAATTTAGGAAGAATTGATTTTTCGACATAAATTCGATTTGCACATACACAAGTTTGGCCGCAGTTTCTAAATTTTGATCCGATTACTCCGCTGACCGCTTTATCCAAATCTGCATCGCCAAAAACGATGACAGGTGCATGACCTCCAAGTTCAAGTGAAACCTTCTTAACAGTTTCTGCAGCCCCACGCATCAGAAGCTTGCCTACTTCTGTTGATCCGGTAAATGTAATCTTGGCAACACGCTCATCCTGAAGCCAAGTTTGCCCGATTTGTTGAGCATCCCCGGTGATAACATTGATAACGCCTTTTGGGATGCCTGCCTTTTCTGCAAGTTCAGCTAGTTTTATGGCTGTCAAAGGAGTTAATTCTGCTGGTTTGATTACGGCTGTACAGCCAGCAGCCAGGGCAGGAGCCACCTTTCTGGTAATCATGGCTGCCGGAAAGTTCCATGGTGTTATTGCTGCTACAACACCAACTGGCTGTTTAATCAATAGGATTCTCTTATCATGAAAAGAAGCGGGTACTGTCTCACCGTAAATTCTTTTTGCTTCTTCTGCATACCAGGAAATGAAACTGGCTGCATATCCCACTTCACCCAGGGCCTCGGACAAAGGCTTCCCTTGCTCTTCCACTAAGACTCTTGCAACTTCTTCTTTATTTTCAATAAGAAGATCATGCCACTTTTTAAGCAAGGAGCTTCTTTCATAAGAGGTTGTCTTGGACCAGCTTTTTAATGCTTCATGAGCGGCATCAACAGCAAGTTTCGCTTCTTTTTCTCCGCCCTTTGGAACTGGGCTGACAATTTCTCCGGTAGCCGGATTGATAACATCAAAGCTTTTCCCTGATTCGGCCTGAACCCACTTTCCATTTATATACAACTTATTAAGATCTGCAACTTTAGTGCTCAAAATAATCAACCCTTTCAATTAGTCTACTATAATAGAAGCCCGAGTAACTTCGCGTGCTGAGGATTTATCTAAGGCTTCCTGTATTTGATCAAGTGTAAACTCGGCATCCAGCATTTGATCAAATGGGTATTTTTCAATTGACGCAGATAAGAATTCAAGTGATTTTCTTAAGTACCATGGGTTATACCTAACTATCGGCAGTATTTTAATAGATTTTCTTGTTAATAAGCCTGGATCAAATTCAACAAATTTGCCAATGGAAACGTTTCCGATTGTAACATATTTTCCGCCTGGGCGAATTAAATGTATACCTTCAGCAAATGCAGCTGGCACACCGGCAAGCTCCATGCCTATGTCCGCTCCCTTGCCGTTAGTAAGCTGGAGTATGGCATTCTCCCTGGACTCAAGAGTGGTATACTCATTCATGTCTATAACATGGTCTGCACCAAACTTTTTGGCTTGCTCAAGCCTGTTCTTAATGCTATCTATAACAATCACTTTTGCACCTTTTTCTTTTGCGATTGCAGAAGCGTATAAGCCTAATCCGCCAGCACCCTGAATTACAATGGTCTGATTATATCGAAGCTCAGCCTCTTCAATGCCAAAGTATACCTGGGAAAGGGCACAGTTGGCACTTGCTGCAGCAACATCTGATACATTTTCTGGTACTTTATAAAAGTATTGATTTTCGTGAATATAATAGTGAGTAGCAAATGAACCATGAAAATGAGGTTCAATTTCCGGCTGTTTTGTCCAGAACTCATAGGCATTTTCACAAAGGTGAAACCTGCCTTCCTGGCAAGGGCTGCATTTACGGCATGTGAGGAAATATGTTGAAACAATCCGATCCCCGACATTTACGGGATTACCAGCGTAATCCTTTGTTACCCCTTCTCCAAGCTCATGAATAGTTCCAATCATTTCATGTCCCAGAACTCCCCGTTTAATACTGGGATGATGCCCTCTCCAAATGTGCAATTCAGATCCGCAAACATTTGTCCTGGTTACCTTAACTACAAGTGAACCTGGCTGTGGAGAAGGGATGCTGTATTCCTGGTATTTGAGATTCAAAGGTTCGGTCATTACGGCTACTTTGCCAGTTTTTACGGCTGTTTTTTCTGACATTTTTAACACTCTCCTATCATCTTAATATTTATGCCGAGATATCATTGCTCCCGAATACTCTTTCAATTTCTTTCTCACTTGGTTTTGCAGTTGCTAAAGTAACTATATACATAGTTGCCATGCCAATTAACACGGAGATTCCTGCTGCACCAAACGGATTAGTAAAGCCGAAGCCGATTGGCAGGTAGATAACCCAATAAGATATGGAACCCGCAAGCATCGATGAAATGGCAGCTGTCTTTGTTGATCTTTTCCATAAAGTTCCCACACATAATGGTCCTGCTGTCGCTGAAACAATTCCTCCAATACCTATCCAAAGGAAGACAGAAAGTGATTGAGGAGGGTTCCATGCCATCAAAATAGCAACTCCTAATACAACAAATGTCCCATAACGGCTGATTATCATTTCTACTTTCTCTGCTTTCTCCGGGTCAATTCCTTTTCTGGGCACGATTGTTTTACGGTAGATGTCGTTAGCCAGAATTTGAGTCAGAGAAACAATTAGTCCATCAGAGGTTGACATAATGGCTGAAAGAACAGCTACTGCAAAAAGTCCGGCAATGATTGGAGGAAACAGTTCGTTGAACAGAACAGGGATTACCTGGTCAGCTGCAATATTGGCACCGGGGTCAATTAAGGCAATACCGAGCAAACCTCCTAGTGTCATAGCCGGCAAAGTAGTTGCCACAATTGTGCAGAACATAATTAGTCTTTTAAGTTCTTTCCCTGATTTAATGGCCATGAATTTATTTCCGATGTGCGGAAGGATGCTGAATGGGATATGTGCCACAAATAACAGGAACACAAGCCATGCACTGCCATAAGTAATATCGCCGGGCTTAAATAATACATCTAAGGAGCCTTCTGGTCTTCTTTCCTTAATTAGGTCCATCATGCCTGAAAAACCGCCCTCGACCCCGCCTCCTGTAAGGAAAGTCACTATAACGACAACGGCGATTACAAGCATTAAAAAGCCCTGCACTGCATCAGTCATTATATCTGAGTGCGACCCTCCCATAAACACATATGCTGCTAACACAATGCCTGTTAAAAACAGCCCCAAGTTATAATCAAGCCCCAACATGGTTTGGAACATAGTTGCAGCAGCAACAAATTGGGAGACTACGTAGAAAATTAACAAAACTGAAACAAGAGCTAATACTATTCTCAAAAAATCACTATTAAAACGTTCTCCCATAAATTCAGGAATGGTCCTGGTGCCAAATTTATCTCCGAACTTTTTTACATAGGATGCGATCAGGAGCATACCGAACACAGTTGCAATAGGATATAAAATAGGGTACCAAAGACTTGGAGCACCCATGCTATAGGCTAATCCCGGCATACCCATGAAGGTTGAGCCGCTAGCAATTGTTGCAGTAATGGCCAAACCCAGTGTAATAAAGCCATATGAGGAGCGAGCTGTTGCAAAATCGTCGGAGTTTTTTGTTTTCTTCATGCCCAGCCATCCCATATAAATCATTGCAATTAGAAAAAGGCCCATAAAAATCCAGGAATACATAATTGTTGCATTATTGACCATTTCATACACCTCCAAGAATCTAATTAGTCATCATTGATTAAGTCTGTTTTAAATAATATGAATCCCATAATAATCCAGGAAGCCAATACTAATCCAAGGTACCAAAACAGAATCATAGATTGTCACCTCCCTTCAAAACACCTAAGCAACATTCTTTAATATGAGGGTAGTTAGAAAGAAGGTCCAGATTATTGGAGGAATGCTCCAGCAGAAAAAATTTTGTCCTTTCAGTTTTCCCGTTTGAATCAATCAAGATGGTATAAGGCATATGAATAACTTCTTCTTTAGACAATTCGATGACAGGCGGTGTCCAAATTCTTTTATAATGAATATAGTAAGTCCTAATGAACTCCCTGCTTACTTTCTGCTGCTCAGTTAATGAATGGGAAGGGGGAATTATTGCTGTTTCATCTGCCTCAAATTCCCCATAAACAGGGAAATGGTCAGAAAGCCCTGTGCTGCCTCTAACTAGATCTGCCCCAGTGATTGACCGGCTTTTTCGATCCTTCCGAAAAAAACTCT
This sequence comes from Cytobacillus sp., assembly GCF_964223445.1. NCBI lineage: Bacteria > Bacillati > Bacillota > Bacilli > Caryophanales > Bacillaceae > Cytobacillus > Cytobacillus sp. Next base: position 41,135 of record NZ_CAXQGS010000132.1, on the reverse strand, counting down.
TATATCCAATGTTCCAAACTGAGAATAGGACGGGAAAAAAATATGTTCCTTCTTTCTCAAGTTTTTTTCCCTTTAATTGTGAAGATGACTTTTGTATTTCTTGATCGCTTAATACTTTCAAGCTATTAATCTTAATCATCAAATCCCTCCGAAAGCGCTGTCATATTTGATAATGCAAGAGCCGTGCCAAAATATATCGCTGACTTTATATTTCCTCTTTGATATAATGAAGGTATTGATATTTGACAGAAAATAAAATTTATTTACACAACTCTGAATTTAATCTCGATCGGTTTATGTTGCGATTTTGCAACGGATATTGCTGTTTTGCAATAGAAAGGAGCTATATGAAGTGATGGTTGAAACTGAACAGATTAAGCATCATAATCATTATGAAGATTGTCTTGAGCTTGAAGCAGCAATCCATGCATGTCAGGAAGGAATCTATATTTGCAATGCAGACCTGAAATGTGTCAGGTTAAATTCTGCCTATACAAGAATTACAGGTTTAACAGAAGTAGAGTTAATTGGCAGGACAAGCATTGAACTTGAGGAAAACGGGACAATTTCCAAAGCTGTTGGAGTTATTGTTAAGAGAGAAAAAAAGGTGGTTTCTTTGATACAGAAGTTCCGGAGCGGCAAAAACGTACTCGTTACAGGGACTCCTGTATATAAAGAAGGTAAACTTTTTAGAATAGTCATAACTGCAAGAGATTTATCTGAATTAACTCAGCTGGAAAATCAATTAAATGATGCTGAGGAAAGGTCTGAAAGATATTTGAGGGAGCTTAGTTTATATAAAGAACATTTAAAAAGGGTAAAAATAGTTGCAAATAGCCCGCAAATGAAACAACTCCTCAATTTAGTTCCGAAAATATCCAAAGCGGATTCTCCAGTATTATTATTAGGGGAATCTGGTACAGGCAAAGAAGTTTTAGCCAGGCTTATACATGAGACAAGTCATGGCGGTGACAGTCCTTTTATTAAAGTGAACTGCGGGGCCATTCCCGGTGATTTATTGGAATCTGAACTTTTTGGCTATGTAAAAGGGGCTTTTACAGGCGCAAGTGAAAAAGGAAAGCCCGGATTGATTGAAATAGCAGAAAACGGAAGTTTATTTTTGGATGAAGTAGGAGAACTTCCATTAAAGCTTCAAGTAAAGTTATTAAGGGTTATTCAGGACTTCGAGGTAACAAGACTTGGAAGCACAAAACCCAAGAAGGTGAGTTTCCGCCTTATTTGTGCCACGAACCGGCCATTAAAAGAAATGATGGAAAAGGGAGAGTTCAGGGAGGATTTATTTTACCGTATAAACGTTCTGCCAATTACTTTACCTCCATTGAGAGAAAGAAAGGAAGATATTATCCCTTTAATAATAAAAACAACTGATAAACTATCCTCCAGGTATGGAACACTCAAAACAATTTCTCCAGACGTAATAAAAATACTCGAAAGTTATCAGTGGCCAGGTAATATCCGGGAACTGGAAAATGTGATTGAACGGATTTTTATCATGACAGATGAAAGCACGATTCAAGTTAAGGATCTTCCGGCCAACATTGCTGCAGATAAAGTTAGTAAAGATGCTAATACATTAAAAGAAAAGATGCAAATCCTTGAGAGGGACATAATTGAAGATATGCTGAAACAAAGTTCAAGTTTAAGAGAGGCAGCCAAAAAACTAGGGGTTGACGCATCAACATTGACAAGGAAATGCCAGAGGTATGGGATATACGTACAATAGAGATAAAAAAAGTTAAGCGCAGAGATCGAATAGATTTTATTCGGTCTTTTTTGTTTTTAAAGTTGTCTAAATCACAACTTATTGATTATAAAAAAGATAAATATATTTGTAATATTTACAATATTTAAAATATATGATAATATCAGTTTTGAATAAAATATTGTCGACAATATTTTATTTAAGATTATTGAGATTCCTTTCAATTTTATGTATTTCGAGAGAATGTAAACGCTTTATATTTGCCGATTAATTGTTTTACAGCTTACAAGAGAAAGACTTTCATGAAAGAAGGGCATCTTTTTCTGTTTAAGAGGAAGGAGTGTGAAAAATTTTTTAAGTTTATTTAAAGAAAATTGATCAAGGAGGGAGAAAATATTATGAAATTTTTTAAAGGTTTGTTAGTTATTTTTCTTATGGCGTTACTAGCTGCTTGTTCCGCAGATGTTAATGGAGAAGAGGGCAAAGGAAAAGGAGAAATTATCAGCTTATTTGCAACAGATAGTTCTTCTTCCTATTATGGCTACAATGTAGGTATAGCGAACGCAATTGGTACATTAAACCCGGAAATTCAGGTATCAGTAGTTGAAACTGGCGGTTCAAGTGATAATATGCAGCGATTGAGTAAAGGTGAGGGAAAGATGGCTTTGGGTACTTCTCCAAGTGACTACCAGACTTATTTTGGTGAAGGAGATTTTAAGGATATTAAAAATAATAGTATTAGGGCATTATGGTATTTTGTACCATCACCATTTAACTTAATTGTCTCAGAATCAGCAAACGTGAATAGTTTTGAAGATCTAAATGGAAAAGACTTTTCTTTTGGTGGATCAGGAACCTCAACTGAAAAAGTAACAACCGCTGTATTTGAAACTCTTGGTATTCAACCTAAATCTTATGCTGGAAGTATGTCAGATGCACAAGCTGCTTTTGCTGACCGAAGAATTGTAGGTTTGACAAAGACTGGAACTCCTCCCGATTCTTATGTTCAAAAAACGGCAGCAGAACAAAAAATTAAGCTTCTTGGTTTAACAGATGCGCAGATCGAAAACATTACTGAAAAACTCCCTTATATCGGAACAAGTACCATTCCAGCAGGCTCTTATGAAGGAGTGAATGAGGATGTTCAAACAGTGCAATTTACGATGAGTATCCTTCTGGATAGCTCCGTTTCACAAGAGACGGGGTATAAAATGTGGGAAGCTATGTGGTCAGAAGAAGGGAAGAAAATCTGGCTGAATTCTTTCTCAGCAGCAGCCGATGTGGACATACCAGAGCTTACCCTTGAATCTGCCATTCCTCTCCACTCAGGAACTGTTCAATTTCTTAAGGAAAATGGATATGAAGTTCCCGAAGAGTTAATTCCGCCAGAATATAAAGAGGTTAACAATTAATCTAAATGGTTCCTTCTTCCCTTGTAGAAAAGAGAATTTTTACAAGGGGAGTCACTATGAAAGGAGGTTTATTATGTCAAAGTTAGTAAACCAACTAGGTGATTTATTTACTGAAGATGAATCAGAGATAAAAAAGAATAGCCGTAATTTATCAAAAAATTATCTTATTTTTATCGGATTAGCAGGACTAATATGGGCTCTTTTCCATATCTATACAATGGGATTTGGGACTTTGCCAGGCATTATTCAGCGTTCTATCCATTTAATTGGTGCGATTATCATCTGTTTCCTCATTTTTTCAGGTTCTCATAAGTTAAAAAACAATAAGTGGCTTTTGAGATTAGATATTTTGTTAATCCTATTAGCATGTATGGTTACTATTTATGTTATTTCCATTTATCCAAGAATAATTGAACAGCATGGAGTTTATAACACAACAGATATTATAATGGCAACGATTTTGTTAATTATTGTTCTTGAGGGTGCTAGAAGAGTACTAGGCTGGTTTATTCCCTTTTTAGTGATTTGCGGGATCGCATATGCCGTCCTGGGACCCTATTTTCCTGGAATATGGAGACATGCTGGGATAGGCTATGAGAGACTGATGCAAACCTATTTATTGGGAACGCAAGGGATTTGGGGACAATTAATGTCTATTTCTACAAATATCTTAGTGATTTTCGTCTTATATGGATCTTTAATTCTTAGCTTGGGATTAGGGAATGCTATTTTTGATTTAGGTTCAAAGTTAACTGGTAAGTGGCGAGGGGGAGCTGCGCAACTTGCTACAGTAACAAGTGCGTTATTCGGCTCTGTTAATGGAAGTACTGTTGCTAATGTAGCAACAACTGGAAATTTCACCATACCTCTCATGAAAAGGCTTGGCTACGATAAAAACTTTGCTGGTGCTGTTGAATCTGTCGCCTCATCCGGCGGACAAATTATGCCTCCTGTTATGGGTGCCAGTGCTTTTCTTATGGCTGAACTACTGGCTCTCAATTACGTGGATATAATGATTGCAGCATTGATACCAGCTTTATTGTTTTTTGTGTCTATTATGATATCAATCTATTTTTATGCACGGGCGAATAAATTAACTGGTCTTTCCGATGAAGAGATTCCTACTTGGAAGCAGGCAATCAATTGGAGAACATTTATTCCTTTATTCGTTCCATTAATATTATTAGTCGCATTGTTATTTTCAGGATACACGGCAGGAAAAGCTGGATATTCGATGTATATCGGCACAATTGTTTTGTATTTTATCTGCAATGTAAGATCGAAAAAGGAATTTATAGCAACAATTAAAAGGATTATATCTGGATTGGACAGCGGAGCTAAGAGCATGGTGACTATTGTAATGCTGATAGCGGCAGCACAGACTCTTGTGACAACGATTAACACCAGCGGTTTGGGAGTAAAGTTTTCCTTAGTGACAATGTCATTTAGCCAGGGAAATCTCTTTTTGGCTTTAGTTCTGGCAATGGTCATTACGATCATACTGGGAATGGGTGCTCCTACTCCGGCTGCCTATGTGCTATCTGCATCTGTTGTTGGTTCTGCATTAATAAATCTGGGTATTGAAGGTATAGCAGCACATATGTTTTTACTTTATTTTGCTGTATTATCTGCCATTACCCCACCAGTATGTGCAGCGATATACGTTGCTTGCGGAATATCTCAAGGAGATTGGATGAAAACAGCAATGTACAGCTTAAAAATTGGTTTAACTGCTTTTATTATTCCGTTTATGTTTGTTCTTGACCCGGTTCTATTAATGAAAGGAGAACCAATCGACATTATTTTAAGTGTCTCTACAGCCCTTGCAGGCGTTGTGATATTAGCAGTGGCTACAATGGGGATTTTAATAAACAAGGCTAACATAGCAGAAAGAATATTTGCGTTTGCGGCGGCGATATTATTGCTCATCCCTGGTCACATAACAGATATTTTTGGTATAGGCATATTTGTAATTATGTGCCTTATACACTGGAAGGGTGCCATTGCTTCGCGGAAAAATGAGCATGCAATAAGCAAATAGCAGGTTGAAAATTAGGAGGTAAAATGTCAATGTCCTACTTCGGTAAAATATACTCTCAAATAGAACGAGCAAATCCAAAAGTAATTGAACAATTTAAAGATCTGGGTGTATCAACAGTTTACGAGGCAATGGATCAGGAGACACTAATGGACCCTTCCATTAGGCCTATCTGCAATGGGAAGGTTATCGCCGGATCAGCTGTTACAGCTATTAATACACCAGGGGATAATCTCTCTATGCATCTTGGCTTATCCCTTACTCAGCCAGGAGATATTTTAGTTACTGGGTTTATGGGCAATCATTCATCTAATGCTATTTGGGGAGAAATGGCAACACTATCCGGAATTGGAAGGAAAATAGCCGGTGTTATTGCAGATGGAGCCGTAAGGGACGTCAAGGCAATAGTTGAAAACCAATTCCCAGTGTGGGCTAAATCTATTTACTCAAAAACCAGCAGTGTTGAGAAAATCGGTGGAATAAACGTACCGGCAGTTTGTGGAGGAGTTCTGGTCAACCCTGGTGACATCATAGTCGCAGATGATGATGGAGTGGTTGTTGTACCTGTTGAACAAGCAGAAGAAGTTTTAAAGAAGGCCCAAAAAAGAGCTGACAGAGAGAAAGAAATAAAGGAGCTTTTACTTCAGGGCAAAACGCCTTATGAAATTTTTCATATGGATATTGCACTTGAAAAAAGTGATATCCCAATATTTAATGATAAATATCATTCTATGAAAGTATGAGCGGTTAAAGGGGGAAAACAATGATTACTGTAAGTGCAGAAGGGCTGCAGAAATTTGTACAGGACGCATTTATAAAAGTCGGGTTAAATAATGAAAACTCAAGGTTGGTTAGTGAGGTTTTAATAGATGCTGATCTGAGAGGAGTACATTCCCACGGAGTGCAAAATTTGCCTCGGTGGGCACGAGGGTTTTTAAAGGGGCATCTTCAGAAGGAAGTTAAATATGAAGATATGGACAAAGGACCCATTACAGTGATTGATGGGCAAGGGAGCCTTGGAGTTCTTGCTTCTGATATCGCAATGAATGCAGCGATCAAACGGGCAGAAAAATACGGTATAGGTATTGTTGGAGTTAAAAACAGCAGCCACTTCGGACCTGCTGCCTATTATACAAGGAAAGCACTGCACCATCATCAAATTGGATTTTGCACGACAAACGGTCCTGCGGTTATGGCTCCATGGGGCGGAAAAGAGGCACTACTAAGCAATAATCCATTTTCTTACGCTATACCAGCTGGAGACGAACCCCCCATCGTACTTGATATGGCATGCAGTGTATCTGCCAGAGGAAGAATCAGAATGATGGCACGTGAAAATGAATCGTTGCCTGAAGGCTGGGCAATTACGAAAGATGGAGAACCTACAACTGATCCGCGTGAAGCAGTCGAGGGAACCGTATTGCCATTTGGAGGTTATAAAGGCTATGGAATAGCTGTGATTAACGAAATTTTATCTGCGGCATTAACAGGAGCGCTATTTTCTTTTGAAGTTGGAGGAATTTCTAAAGGGCCGGCTGAAAGTGAACTGCAGAACCATGAACAGGCTGCATGGGGCTGTGGACATGTCTTTGGTGCTATAAATATAAACAGATTTGGAAATGGTGAAAACTTCCAGAGTAGAGTTGCCTATTTAAGCCGTACTTTACGGGGCTCCCCTAAAGCAAAAGGGCATGAAAGAATATACTTACCGGGAGAAATAGAAGCTGAATTAAAGAAAAAAAGGGAAGTTGATGGAATTCCATTGAAGCAGACTACTGTTTCTCTAATTAATTCATTTGCCCGTGATGAAATCGGAATAAACTTACTGGAAGCATATTGTAATAACTGAGTCTATATATGAAACTTTATAATCTATATATAATAGAAGTAAGTAAACTTTATAAAAATTAATTACCATGGAAAATTTATTGCCTGGCCTTATTCATCCTCCACATTGAGTAAGGTTCAAATAATAAATCAAATTGTCGACAATATACTTTATAGCTTGTTATTTTTTGGAGGGGACAATATGGAAGCAAACAATAGGAAAAAAATTATCGATGCTGATGTACATCCTTGGATTAACGGGGATATTAAAGGCCTGCTGCCTTATTTAAGCAAATCTATGCAAAAAGTTTTCGATGGCAGGTTGTCATTACCTGATCACCCGCTGCGTCCGCCATTGGAAAAATCAACCTCCATCAGACTTGATGCAAAACCCCCAGGTGGAGGTGCTGGTGGATCTGATCCAATCTATATGAGTGAAGTTTTGCTGGACCGGTACTATATTGAACATGCAATTCTAACTTCAGTACAGGCAGGGAAAATAGTTGTCTATCCCAATCCTATCGAAGCCACAGCATTAGCCAGGGCCTTTAATGATTATTTTATAAATGAATGGCTGACAGTAGACTCACGGTATAAATTGGCGATGTGTGTAGCAGTTCACGATCCGTTGAAAGCCGCAGAAGAAATTAGGCGAATTGGCCATGAAAAAGGAGTGGTTGCTGTCTTTATGCCTTTATTCAATATTTTAATGGGGAACAGCTACTATTTTCCTATTTATGAAGCTGCAGAAGAGCTGGGATTACCAATACTTATTCATCCTACAGGCACAGAAGGCGGCTTTTCAACAAGTGTTGCCATGGCTGGAGGAGTACCTTCCAGTTATATTGAAAGACATACAGATTTCCCTCAGATTGCATATGGAAATTTGGTTAGTATGGTATTTGAAGGAGTATTTGTGCGTTTCCCCAAACTAAAAGTCCTGGCCGCAGAATTTGGTTACAGCTGGGTTCCTTCCATTATGTGGAGAATGGATCAAAACTGGCGTAATTTCAGAAAGGAAGTTCCATGGCTTGAAAAGGAACCTAGTAAATACTTGTTAGATCATGTCCGTTTTACCTCCCAGCCGGTAGAAGAGCCTGAAAAAGGAAAATATCTAATGCAGATTTTCGAAATGATGCATGCAGAGAAAACATTAATTTTTAGTACTGATTACCCGCATTGGGATAATGATTTTCCAGATAACACCTTTTCATCAATGCCCGACACATTAAAACAGAAAATATTTTATGATAATGCTGCTGAACTATTTAATTTAGATAAAGCAGGAGTTACCAAATAATAAGGAGGTCACATAAGGGATGGCATATTGTATAGGGGATCTTAACCAAATTCCGGAAGGAAAGGCACTGATCACTGATTTAAATGGAACTTCTATCGGAGTCTTTTATGAAGATGGAAAAGTATATGCAGTTAGAAACGTTTGCCCCCATAAACTTGCACCAATATGTGAAGGTGCAGTATGCGGAACTATGCTTCCAAGTAAGCCTTCAGAGTTTGAGTTTGGTCTTGAAGGAAAAGTGTTGAGATGTCCATGGCATGGATGGGAGTTTAGCTTGGAGACAGGGGATGCACTTTTTGGCATAAGTAATAGAAAAGTTAAGACCTACCCTGTTCAGGTTAAAGATGGTATGATTTACGTAGAAATGGGATAGTTAGTAACTTTCTAGAATCATACTGTTATAAGTGAGGAAACTAAAACAATGAGCTTTGAAAATACAACATTATCACAGCGAATTTCTGAAGAAATAGCTATAAAAATTTCTGAGGGTGTCCTTAAACCGGGTGACAGGTTATTGGAATTAGAACTGACTGAAGAATTTGGCACCAGCAGAGCTCCAATCCGTGAAGCATTATTCATTTTAGAGAAGGACGGAATTGTAGAGAGGGTACCCCGAAAAGGCGTCTTTGTAAAAAAAAGAACCAAAAAAGAGCTTCTTGATCTTTATGAAGTTGTGTACAGGTTATTAGAAATAGCCTTAACCAAACTGAATGATTCATGTACCGATGAACAATTGGAAGAAATTAGTGTTCTAATTATTAAAATGGGGGAAACACTTGAAGGCAATAAGGTTAAGCAATATTTTGACCTGCTCGAAGAATTACAAATGAATTTTTTTATCTTCTCTGGAAACACAGTTTTAAAAGATTTATATATGAGAATTAATAGTCAATTGATTCCTTTTAGATATATTTCTCTTTCCTACCCTACCAGTATGGAACATTCAATAAGGGAATACAGCGAAATACTGAATGGCTTAAAAGAAAAAAATCAAAATAAAATACTTGATAGCTTAAAAAGGAAGGAAAAGCGGGCTCTGGCTATATTGGAGAAATTCGTAAACAACCAATGAACAACAAACTAACATCCAGTTAAGACGTTCCTGATTATTTTTTGCCCAGAGCGTGACTTATTTACTTCCGTTAATACGGGGAGCGTGCTGAAAATGAACGTTGGATTAATTGGTTTAGGAAATTTGGGCGGACGAATTGCCCGTCATTTAATAAAAAAAGGGTATAAACTATCTGTATATGATTTAGATCGGGGATTGTTACAAACTTTTGCAGAACTTGGTGCAATTACATATGAATTTCCCTCTGAGCTGGCAAGGAACAACGACTATGTTATTACTGTGCTGCCAAATGCCAAAATAGTTAAAAACGTAACTCTGGGTCCTAACGGGCTGTTATCCGGATTTTCAGGAGGAAGCACCTTAATTGACATGACTAGTTCCGTCCCGGAAATCACAAAAGAAGTTGGCAATGAGCTGCTGAAATATGATATCCATATGCTGGATGCCCCAGTAAGCGGGGGTGTTAAGAAAGCCGAAGATGGAACCCTGGCCATTATGGTTGGTGGAGACGAGGACGTTTTCTTGGATGCCTATCCTCTATTAAATGACATCGGCTCCAATGTAACACATGTTGGAGAATTAGGGGCAGGCCATACAATAAAAGCTCTTAACAATATGCTTTGTGCTGCTACTTTAGCCGCCACTGCAGAAGTCCTTGCCATTGGCACCAAGCTTGGCCTTAATCCCGAAAAGATGCTGGAAGTAATTAATACAAGCAGCGGGAGGAGCCACTCGAGTGAAATCAAATTTCCTCAGCAAGTAATATCAAGAAAATTTGATGTGGGCTTTACAATTGATTTAATGTGTAAGGATCTTGCCATTGCCAGTGGTATAGCTCAAGGAGCAGAGGTGCCTGCATTTATTTCCAGCGCTGTGTTTCAAGTATGGCAATATGCAAAGTCTCAAGGCGGAGGGGAGATGGATCATACTGCGATTGCGAAATTTATAGAGGGAATGGCGGGTGTTGAGATTAAAGTGTGAAAATTAAAGTATATAGTAAATAGATTCTGAGTGCGTTTTTTAGCCAAAAGATATCTTATTAAAGCCCCTCTTTTGCAGGGGCTTTTTTCTATAGATAACCTTTCAATTAAAAAAAAATAGGATTTAATCCTTTCTATTGGTCAGTTACTAAAGTAAGTTACAAAGCGATACTCATGGGAAGGCATCACACTTTTTGATATTTCAATATTTAGAATAATCAATTTTTTAATTGACGAAAAACTTTTTTATATATAAAATAATTATTAGAAGTAAATATATTAACTTTGCTTAGTTTATAGCTGCTTCTGTTATAAATTTACCAAATTTGTTAAGTCACTACAACTTTGTCAGGAGGAAAGTCAATGGAAAATAAATTAAGTGAAGCGGAAAGTAAAGGAAAGAGAAAATACAATGTTCCAGCAGTTGATAGCGCTTTCAAAATACTGGCGCTTTTAAGCAGAAAAAAATTTAATAAAAGCAATTTAACAGAAATTGCAAAAGCTACTTCTTTAACTCCGACAACATGTTATCGTATCCTGCAGAAATTAGAGGAGCTTTCAATTGTTCGTTATGATAAAGGCTCAAAACGGTATAGCCTGGGACCTTATTTAGTTGTTCTTGGAGAAAGGGCAAAAGAAAATCTGTTTGATATTTCAGTTATTCTCCCTTATTTGGAAAAACTCTCTGAGCAAACTGGACTTACTACGTTTCTTGTTAATAGAATTGGCAAAAAGCGTTCCACGATATTGGCTAAAGTTGAAGGTGAAGAATTTGGAATTAACGTTTCAGTAGGAAGACATTTTTCAGTAGTTGATGGGGCATATGGAAAGTGTTTATTAGCTTATATGGATGAAGAGGAATCAGATGAGTTATTACGAATGAATGATGGCCTGCGTAAGCTAAGTGAAGAAGAAATTATTGAATTAAAAGAAGAGCTGCCCGCTATACGAAAAAATGGATATGCTACTACATTTGGTGAGTACATTGAGGGTATCGTTGGTGTTTCAGCTCCCATTTTTAATAATGAGGAGAGTGTGGAAATGGCCATTGCGATTATTGGAATGACTGCCCAGCTGAAGGATCAGGATATTGGGAAGATGGGAGAGAAAATCAAAGGTGTTGCGACTGAAATCAGTATGAGATTAGGCGGAAACTTTCCGCAATAATATAATGACAATTTAAGTACCTAGACAAATACTCATAAATTGTATTTGCATATTCTCCTTTTATTTTGGATCAGCAAGAGTTTTGCCCACATCCAAAGTTTGAGGAGATTTTTTTTTGAATTTTGAATTGACTTTCTGGTAATATCCCCTATTGAAAATACGCTGTTCAATTTTCCGGCCATAAAAAGACACAGCAAAATTCTCTTTAATACAGGTGATTTTCAATTGATTCCCACTAGTCCGAATTTTCTAAAATTTCATTGACAAAAACTTTTTTCTTATATAAAATTTAATTAAGATAAATGTAAGCCCTTTCTTAGTGGTTTTCAACAAGCATCACTGTTTTAAATATCAAATAAAAATGGGATGGAGTGGAATTAGATGAATCTGGAAGGAAAAGTTGCAGTAGTTACGGGAGCCGGACAGGGAATTGGAAGAGAAATTTCATTGTTTTATGCAAAGCACGGAGCAAATGTTGTTGTTGGAGATTTAAACCTGGATTCTGCAGAACAGGTTGCCCATGAAATAGAAGAAATAGGAACTAAAGGTTTTGCACAGCAAGTTGATGTTGCCGAAAAAGAAAGTGCCCAAGGACTAATCCAAGCTGCAATCGACCATTTTGGTGATATTGACATTTTAGTAAATAATGCAGGGATTACTAGAGATGCTATGCTACATAAAATGACGGAAGAGCAATTTGAACAAGTGTTGGATGTTCATATGAAAGGTACATTTCTGTGTATGCAGGCTGCCGCCGTCCATATGAGACAAAAGCAAAAAGGAAAGATTGTAAATATTTCTTCCATTGCAGGAAAAGTCGGAAATATGGGTCAAGTAAATTATGCAGGAGCAAAAGCTGGTATTGTTGGCATGACAAAGGCTGCAGCGAAAGAGCTTGCTAAATTCCAAGTTAATGTAAATGCTGTTCAGCCTGGTTTTATCGATACTGACATGACACGTGCAGTCCCTGAGAAAGTTCGGCAGCTTAAAATTGCCGAAATACCTATGCAGAGGGTCGGCGAACCATTGGATATTGCTAAAGCTGTTCTTTTCCTAAGCTCTGATTATTCCGATTACATGACAGGGAATGTGCTCGAAGTAACCGGTGGAAGATTTATGTAGTATTTGTTTAGTAGATTTTAAGTTTTACATTATCCCAAAAATTGTTTGAGGTAAGTATATATAAATTTTCAGAAGTGAATGCAGAATACTTAGATAATCATTTGGTCATTTACGATAATCTAATAGAAAAGCAGGTGAACAAAACTGAGTGCTGTCAAAGAGCTAATGGGTTTGGAGCTTGCTCCATATACGTATTCAGTAGAAAAAGGAAAAATTAAAGAGTTGGCTGCGGCAATTGGTGATCCTAATCCTATTTATTACGATGAGGATGCAGCAAGAAATGAAGGCTTTGATGGAATACCTATTCCATTAACCTTCCTCCAAGTGATTGATTTATGGGGTGGATATAGTTTTGAGCAAAAATGCCAAATGCTAAATTTAAATCCGGTTAAAATCTTACACGGGGAACAAGGTTATCAATTTCTTAAAACAATATATGCGGGTGATAAACTTACTGTTTCAGGCAAGGTTGCTGATGTTAAAGTCAAGCAAGGGTCCTCTGGAGGGATGAACCTGATTACTTTGGAATTTGAATATAGAAATCAGTTTAACGAACTGGTCGCCCGTTCTAGAAATGTAACAATTGAGCGGCATTAAAAAACATTTTGGATGTGATATTCATGTGGAAGTATTACGATGATTTGAAAGTTGGAGACCATTTTCCCAAAATTTTAAAGGAACCGATTTCCCGTGTTCAATTAGTGAAGTATGCTGGTGCTTCAGGAGATTTTAATCCCCTCCATACTGTTGAAAAAGCAGGTGAAAAAGCAGGGACCGGCATTATTGCACATGGAATGTTAATTATGGGAATGGCTGCACAAGGTGTAACCAGCTGGATTCCCCGCATGTATGTTAATTCCCTTCAAATTCGCTTTCGGAGTATGACATTTCCCGGTGAGCGGATTCATGTTACTGGAAAGGTATTAGAAAAGAAGGAAAACAATCTAATCGTAAGTGAAGTCATTGCTATGAATGACGAGGGTGAAGTTAAAGTATCTGGTACTTTTGAAGCCACATTGCCTTCAAAAATTGCACATTAAGGAGGAAAAAGCATGAACTTTGAATATTCACAGGAAGCTGAGGGTTTTCGTGACTCTTTTCGAAGGTGGTTAGAGGCGAATTTTCCGAAAGAATGGAATCAGGAGGTAACAGGAGAGAAGTGGGTTCAAAGGCGTAAGGAGTGGGGGAAAATGTTAGGTCAGGGTGGGTGGGTGGCACCAGCCTGGCCAAAGGAGTATGGAGGTCTGGGTCTTACTATTGAACAACAATTAGTATATATAGAAGAATTGGTTCGAATAAATGCTCCTGAAGTATTGAATTCAAATGGAATAGGTATTTTTGGGATGACTTTAATCCGTTATGGAACAGAGGATCAAAAGAAGTATTATCTTCCTCGTATGCTAAATCACGAAGATATTTGGTGTCAAGGCTTCTCGGAACCGAATGCTGGTTCAGATTTGGCCGGACTACAAACAAAGGCGAAAGATAACGGAGATCATTATGTGTTAAATGGCCAAAAAGTATGGATTTCTTATGGTCCATATGCGAATAAATGTTATATCTTAGTCCGTACAGCTGAATCGAGATACAAAGGGGTTAGCATGATGATCCTGGACCTGGATCAGCCGGGCGTGACTGTCCAGCCGATTAAAAATATTGCTGGCGAATCAGAACTAGCTGAAGTTTTCCTGGACGATGCAATTGTTCCCAAAAGAGATTTAGTTGGAGATATAAACGATGGCTGGGAAATGGCGAACTATGCTCTTGCACATGAGCGTGGGATTCACTTCGCTCAACGTTCCTTAAAAATGCAGCAGGAATTCCAGCAGCTAATTACACTATTCCAAGAGCAGATACAAGCTGGAAGCTCTCCCGCAAATAGCCCTATCATGCAAAGTAAATTAGTCCAATCCTATTTATCCTGCGAAATATTAAAAAGTGTTTGTTTACGTAATATTGCCTTAATTGCACAAGGAGATGATACCGGTGCATTGCCGGCAATAGCAAAATTGGTTTGGAGTGAAAGCCATCAGGATTTACTTAATGTAGGTGTAGAGTTATTAGGAGAAGAATCCTTATTGAAAGGTGAAAATCAAGTTTGGATGGAAAAATTCCTCTTATCAAGGGCTGAAACCATTTATGCAGGAACAACACAAATCCAAAAAAATATTATCGCAAAATCTTTAGGGTTGCCTAGTTCGAAAGGAGGAAAATAATATGGAATACCGATTCTCTGAGCAGCAGCAAATGTTAAAACAGGCTCTTCATTCATTGTTAAAAAAGGAAATGCCTATTGAAGTTTTTAGTGAAGTTGCTGAGAATAAAGATGGGTTTTCTAAAGGTGCATGGAAGAAGCTTGCAGAAAATGGATGGCTGGGCGTCCTGGCGAAAGGTGAATGGCAAACCTTAGAAGACGTTGGCCCCCTTGACTTAATGTACCTATCTGAATCGGTTGGAGAGAAACTTTTTCCTGGTCCGTTTTCTTTGGTAGCCGGATTTATCGTCCCATTATTAAGTCAAATGAAATTAACGAATCAGCAGCAGGATTTATTGAATATAGTTATTTCTGGAGAAAAACTCATAACTTCTGCTTTACCTAAACTGGAAAAGTCACAAAATAAGATTGAGTTCATTTGGCCTGAAATAAAAATTCTAAATGAAGAATTCGATAAAATTCAATTAAGCGGCGAAATTAAACACGTACAGTTTTTACAACACTCAGATGTTATTTTAGTACCGTTAAAAGGCAAATTTGGACATACTTCAGCTATTTTGTTAAATGCCAAAAATGAAGGAGTTAACATAATTTCTGAGCAATCGGCAGATTTGTCCAAACCTCAGGGTACTTTAGTACTAGATGGAGTGTGGATAAATCACGATGATTTTATCGGAGGAAATGAAAGCAACCATAAAGAATTATTAAATAAACAACTTATTGATTATTTATTATGTTTAAACGGTGAAATAATAGGCGGAGCAAATGAAGTTCTGAATAGAACGGTTATTTTTGTTAAAGAAAGGAAACAATTTGGCGTTCCTGTGGGCTCCTTTCAAGCAGTAAAACACATGATTGCAGATTTGCATATAGCAATTGAAAAAGCCCGCAGTTATAGTGTGTATGTAGCATCTCAAACTGGGAAGAGATCAAATGAAACCCTATTAAATGCTATTTCCAGCCGCCTTTTTACTACAGATATTTATAAGAAAGTATGTGAAGATGCTATACAGCTGCATGGCGGAATGGGGTTCACATGGGAAGAAAGCATTCACTATTGGTACAAAGCATCAATGTTTCAACAATCCCATATTACACATCCAGCAATCATGACTGAATTTATTCTCCAGCACTTGCTATCAAAATCTGAATATTCAAGAGAATTCCAATACAACCAAATGGAGTAAAAAGAGTATTTTTGTCTTCTATAAATATTTAAGGGCAGGTGGAGAAATGTCAATTAAAAACGCAGCGGCTATTGTTGGTGTAGGGGATGTTGAACTTGAAAAAGGGAAGGTAAAAGACGGACAATCAGTCCTGCAAATTCAGGCTATTGCCGCAAAACGGGCTCTTGAAGATGCAGGATTAACCAAAGATGATGTTGATGGCATTTTTGTTGCCGGGCTCTGGGGATTACCTGGTGTTGGCTCATTTCCGTCAGTCATATTGTCTGAGTACTTGGGAATTCAGCCAAAATATACTGACTCAACTCAAATAGGAGGATCTGCTTTCGAGGCTCATGTAGGGCATGCTGCAGCAGCTATTCAATCAGGGTTATGTGAGGTTGCTTTAATTTTATATGGAAGTACTCAGCGTTCAGAGAAATCGCGTTCATTAGCTGGAAGACCGCCTGTACTTACTGCTCAGTACGAAACACCATTCGGATTGCCATCCCCTGCGGGTGCATATGCCATGGCAGCAAACCGTCATATGCATCAATATGGAACCAAACCTGAGCATCTGGCGGAAATAGCGGTAGCTACCAGGAAGTGGGCACAATTAAATCCTCATGCGACAATGCGGGATCCATTATCCATTGAAGATGTATTAAATTCCCCAATGATCACAGATCCGCTCCATCTCTTGGATTGTTGTTTAGTTACAGATGGGGCAGGCGCACTTGTACTAGTATCTGCTGAAAGAGCGAAAGACTGCAGGAAGAAACCTGTATGGGTTTTAGGACAAGGTGAATCACATAGTCATTGGTCCATACAGGCTATGCCAGATTTAACTGTTACTTCAGCAGTTCAATCCGGTAAAACGGCATTTGAAATGGCAGGAGTTACACATGACGAGATCGATGTAGTTCAAATTTATGATTCCTTCACCATCACTGTCCTATTAACTTTGGAATCTCTTGGTTTTTGTAAAACTGGTGAAGGAGGAGATTTTATTAGTAATCAGCGTACTGCTCCTGGCGGGGATTTCCCTATGAATACAAATGGCGGGGGCTTATCCTACGCTCATCCAGGGATGTATGGCATATTTCTCTTAATTGAGGCTGTCCGTCAATTAAGAGGTGAATGCGGAGAGAGACAAATAAAAGATGCAAAACTCTCACTTGTAAATGGTACAGGCGGAACCCTGTCTTCTACATCAGTTGTTATTTTAGGGAGGGATTAATCATGGCTGAACAGAAAAAACCAATGCCCATACCTGATGGTGATTCACACATCTTTTGGCAAGGCTGTAAAGAAAATAAATTGCTGATTCAACAATGCAAAAATTGCTCTAAACATATTTTTTACCCGCGAATATTATGTCCGCATTGTTTTTCTGAAAAAGTAGAGTGGGTCGAATCAACTGGAAAGGGAAAAATCTATTCTTATACAATTGCCCGCAGAGGCGGAGGACCAGCATTCAAAGATGATTCCCCATATGCAGTAGCATTAATTGAATTGGACGAAGGAGTTCGAATGTTTAGTAATATCATTAATATTGATGTTGAAAAAGTGAAATGTGATTTACCTGTTGAAGTGGTGTTTGACGAACAGGGAGATTTTTCATTACCTAAATTTCAGCCTCTATTTGATTAATTTCAATTTACATTAAGTGGGCTAATGAACCATCCGCTAAGTGTTTCATTAGCCTTTATAAGAAAAACACATACCCCTCCTAATATAATGAAATTTATTTAGACTTAGTTTTTTTTAGTATATTAGAAAAGTTGTAAGACTCCTCAAGTTATATCATAAAATCTCCACCATGAGAACCACATGAAAAAGGAAAATAAATTTCTAAAATACTCCTAATCGCTTAATCACTATATCCATAATTAAAACAAAGAATTTTTTACTGAATATACAGAATCTTTTAAAATTTCATTGACGAAAATAAATTTTATATATAAAATACTTTTAGAGAGATTAATGAAAGCGATTTCTTTTCGGGAGGTGTACCAGTAAATCCATTCTTTGCTTTAAAAGATGAGTTAAATTAAGGGGGATAATGATGTTTAACAAACCAGTTAGCTTTTTGTTTACAATCTTTTTGCTATTAATTTTGGTAGTAGGCTGTAGCAGTAACCAAACACAGAAACCTGCTTCTAATGAAAACTCATCCTCAAGTAATGATTCTGGCTCACTCCCTAAACAAATGACCTGGAGTGTATATGATGTTGGATCAGGCGGTTACGCAGAGATGTCAGCAATCGCAAACACGCTAACAGAAGAATATGGTATGCAAGTCAGAATGCTGCCATCAGCCAGCGGTGTTGGCCGTATGGTTCCTTTAAGAGACAAAGTAGCCTCTATTGGTAAATTAGGTGATGAGATACAATTTGCATTTGAAGGAAATGAAGAGTTTGCACAACAAGATTGGGGTCCTCAGAACGTTCGTGCGATCTGGGCACCTATCAGTCAATTTGGATTCGCTGTTAGGGAAGATTCAGATATTAAAACTATTGCAGATTTAAAAGGCAAGAAGGTACCGAAGGTTACTGGAAATGCATCGGTAAATATAAAAAACGAGGCAATATTGGCATTTGGCGGATTAACCTGGGATGACGTTGAAGTTGTTGATATTACTTCTTATGCAGGTCAAGGTGAAGCGCTGATTCAAGGACAAATCGACGTTGCAGGTATTAATCCAACTGCTTCAGCTATGTTCGAAGCAGACAGCAAAGGCGGCATTCGCTGGCTTGAAATGGACCCTGAAGATGCTGAAGGCTGGAAGCAAACAGTAGAAACTGCCTCCTGGATGATTCCTTATACAATGGATAACGGGGCTGGAATGGAAAAAGACACAGACATCATGGGACACGGCTATTTAATTGGAGGTTATGCAGATCAAGATCCAAATGCTATCTATGAATTGATAAAAGCGATGGATGAACACTTTACCGCCTATAAAGATGCCATGCCTAACTTAGCTCTATATTCCAAGGATGAAGTTGTGATAGAACCGAAGGGCATTCCATTCCACGAAGGAACTATCAAATTCTTTAAGGAAAAGGGTATGTGGGATGATGAGAAGCAAGCAAAAAATGATGAATTAGTTGCAAGATATGACAATCTAAAAGCTGCATGGGATCAAGCAGTTGAAGAGGCTAAAAAAGAAGGAATCTCTAAAGATGATTTCCCTGCATTCTGGTTAGAGAAAAAAGCAGAACTTGTTAAGTAATTCCCGATATAAAAAATAATGTCAGCCAGCAAGGGTGGCTGACATTATTTTTTAATACGGATTTAGGAAAAGGAGAGTAATAAAATCAAAAATATTACTTGTTCGGAGGGAAATTTAATGAATGTCGAAAGGTTAAATAAAGTATTAAAGATTATTGTAGTTGTTTTTACTATCATTGGCCTTTTACTTTCGATAAACATGCTTTTTTATTTGGAGCTTTTTGGTTTTAATCCGATACAAAATTCCTATCTCTACTATATTTTAGCTTGTTTCATACCAATATCTTTTCTTATTTTTCCAGCAAAAAAAGGGCAAAAAGTAAAGTGGTTTGATTACATTTTTGCACCAGTTTCTTTATGTATATTGATTTATTTTGGGCTAAACGGAGAACGAATGATTTTAGAAGGGTGGGAATGGACAGCACCTCCTATTGCCACATATTTCAGTATCGTTATCTGGGTTCTTTTACTTGAAGCATTAAGGAGAACAGGCGGACTAGTTTTATCAATTGTTTGTTTTCTAATTTCGCTTTATCCTTTAATAGCTACAAGTGTGCCAGTTAGTTTCCTTCAAGGACAATCATATGATTTCTTAACTATAGCAAGAAATCATATTATGAGTTCCAATAGTGTTTTAGGAATTCCTTTAATAACAGTTGGTAATTTAATTCTTGGTTTCCTTGTTTTTGGGGTAGTATTAACTCACTCAGGTGGAGGAGATTTCTTTTTTAAATTAGCACAATCCTTATTTGGGAGATACCGGGGCGGAGAGGCAAAAGTTGCAATTGTGAGTAGTGCTTTCTTCGGCATGTTAAGTGGGAGCGCCATTTCAAACGTTATTACAACTGGCGCAATGACAATACCTGCAATGAAAAAGTCAGGATATAAACCTCATTATGCGGGTGCCATTGAAGCAGTGGCATCAACAGGAGGATCAATTACTCCACCGATCATGGGATCAGCAGCCTTTATCATGGCCTCCTTTTTGGCTATCCCTTATTATGAAATAGCCCTGGCAGCAGCAATCCCTGCCTTATTATATTACATGGGGTTAATTGTCCAAGCCGATGGATATGCAGCTAAAAATAATTTAAAAGGATTACCCAAAGAAAAGATTCCTTCTTTGCTCCAAACATTAAAAAGTGGCTGGTATTATTTATTTGCTCTTGTTTTATTGGTTGTCTTTTTAGTCGTTCTGAATTCTGAAGGACAGGGAGCTTATTATGCAAGTTTAGTGCTGTTAATAATTGCAATGATTAACAAAAGCACAAGAATGAACAAAAAACAATTATTTAATATGTTTGTAGATATAGGAAAAGTCCTAGCTGAAATTGTTTGTATTATTGCAGGTGTAGGTTTTATTGTCGGGGCATTATCAGCAACGGGGGTTTCGTTCTCGTTTTCAAGGGAACTCGTTGCTGCAGCTGGAGATAGTATGATTCTAATCTTAATTGGCGGAGCTATAACTAGTTTTATCTTGGGAATGGGTATGACCGTATCTGCTGTCTATGTGTTTTTGGCTATTATTATGGCACCGGCACTCGTGACAATTGGTGTGGATCCTGTAGCAGCTCATTTGTTTGTAGTGTATTGGGCAACCGTTTCATACATCACGCCACCAGTCGCCTTAGCAGCTTTTGCAGCTT
Source organism: Cytobacillus sp. (assembly GCF_964223445.1). Taxonomy (NCBI): domain Bacteria; kingdom Bacillati; phylum Bacillota; class Bacilli; order Caryophanales; family Bacillaceae; genus Cytobacillus; species Cytobacillus sp. The sequence continues at coordinate 20,233 of NZ_CAXQGS010000132.1, read as the reverse complement.
CCGGGATCGCGAAGGCCAGTCCAATGAAAACAGGGTTCACAGCAGTTCGTTTAGGGATTGTCACGTTTCTAGTTCCATTTTTCTTTGTTTACCAGCCGGCATTAATTGGCCGCGGTGATCCGCTTGAAATCGTGACCAGTGTAATATCAGCATTAATAGGAGTTTTTATTCTTGCATCTGCATTAGAAGGTTATCTTGTGGGGATTGGGAGATTACAAAATTATTTTGTACGTTTGCTGGTCTTAATTTCTGGTCTCTGTATGCTAATTCCTGGACTGATGACTGATATTATCGGTTTAACGATAGCTCTACTTATTTTATTTTCACATAAATTTATAAAACCTATAAATGTAAGTATAGAAAAAAATCAGGAGGTTTAACATGTCGAAAGTTGATGCGATTGACCGTTTTTTAAACCCAAAATCAATAGCTATTGTAGGAGTTTCAAAGGATTTCTCATCCATTAGCGGCAAGCCTATTAAAAATTTGATTCACCATAACTTTAAAGGAAACATCTATCCCGTAAATCCTAAATATGAAGAAATCGAGGGCATACCCTGCTTTTCAAGTATTTTGGATATACCGGGTGAAGTGGATGTTGCATTAATTGCTGTAGCTTCCAAAAGAATGCTGCAAATTCTGGATGAATGTGAAAAGAAACAAGTTCACCACTTAATTCTTTTTGGTTCAGGGTTTGCAGAGGTTGGTGAGGAAGGAAAGGCACTTCAAGAAAAAGTTTTTGCAAAGGCCAAGCAAGCAGGGATTCATATTTTAGGTCCAAACTGTGTCGGTTTGCTTAACGTCAAAGAGAGCATTCCATTAGGGTTTGCAACCTCCTTTGAAACAAAAAAAGGTTTTAAACCTGGGAATGTCGGCTTTGCATCACAAAGTGGAGCAATAGGTTTTTCGCTGTTTGGGTTAGCTCAAGAGGAAAACATTGGTTTTTCATATGTAGTTAATACGGGCAACCAGATGGATATACATTCCTTTGATTGTATCGAGTATATGCTGGGAGATCCGGATACAAATGTTGTTGCAGGCTATCTTGAAGCAATCCCGGACGGAGAAATGCTGATAAAATTATCAGAAACTTCTAAATCGTTAAAAAAACCTGTCATTTTATTAAAGTCTGGGCGTTCGGAATTAGGCAGACAAGCAGCAATGTCCCATACTGCTTCATTAACAGGATCTGAAGATGCATTCCAGGCTATTGCAAAACAGTTTGGATTAATTACAGTAAATGACGTGGATAACATGATTGATGCAATGAAGATTTTTTCGAGGGGTAAACAAACAAATGGGAATCGTATTGTTACGATTTCAAACTCTGGTGCAGCAGGGATTGCCATGGCCGATTATAGTGAAGTATTGGGATTAGAGATGGTACGTTTGTCCAAAGAAACGGCAGCCAAAATAGAATCAATTATTCCATCATATGGATCTGCATTAAACCCAATTGACGTTACTGCACAAGCTCTTAAAGAACAAAATATTTTGACCGAGACACTAGAGGTATTAATCGAAGATGATCAGGTCGACGCAATAGTCTTTCAAACTACTTTTGGAGGAGAACTTGGAACGAAGATTTGCCAGAAAATAGTTGAGATCGATCGAAAAACAGATAAACCAATTATAGTGACGATAACCGGAACAAATGAATTAACAGGAAAGGGGCGTACAATTTTACAGGAAGCAGGGGTCCCTGTATATCCTACATCTTATAAGACAATGTTGTCCTTAAAATACTTAGTGGAGTTTTCGCATTTTAGTAACGACCAGATGTTAGATTCGTCAGCACCAGCATTTTTACAAGATGACGGATCGAATGAATTGACGGGAATATGGACAGAAGAACGCGTTAAGAAGGAACTTTCAATATTAGGAATTCGAGTTCCAAATGGAACGATAATAAAAGATAGAAGCCACCTGGAGAAAGTAAAAGATAACCTAAACTATCCATTAGTATGTAAAGTGATATCCCCAGATGTCCTGCATAAGACAGATGCAGGTGGTGTTAAGGTTAACATTCATAATCCTGTTCAATTGGAAAGAGCATATAATGAAATTTTGCAGTCAGTGCTTCAATATTCTCCAAATGCCCAAATTGATGGAATTCTTGCAGAAGAGATGATTCAGGAAGAAGGAGCTGAAATGTTTATCGGTGTAAAGGAAGATCCTCAATTCGGACCAATGATTGTTTGTGGGCTTGGAGGTGTTTTCATAGAGGTACTAAAAGATATTTCCATTAGACGGGCCCCGATCCAAATTCACGAAGCACATGATATGTTAAAAGAATTAAAAGGATATCCATTGCTTGAGGGTATAAGAGGTGGAAAAAAGCGAGATATTCAAGCTCTTGCTGAGGCACTAGTAAAGGTATCCCAATTTGCCTCACATCATAGGAGGTCAATTGGTGAAATGGATATTAATCCTATATGGGTTTTTGAAGAGGGTAAAGGGATAGCAGCATTAGATGGAATTATTGTTTGGAAGAGTAGAGTCGAAAGATCTGTTTCTGTTTAATTCATTTTTAGACTGGGAGAGATAAAATGGAAAATACCAGTGCCAGTGCGTATTTACAATGGTTGAAAGATGAATTTGAAGAGTCACCCTTTTGGAAGCATATGGGTATATCTTTTGACCGCTTAGAGCCGGGGGATGTCATTATCAAAATGCCGGTAAAAAAAGAGCTTTTGAATTCAAATAGCGTAATGCATGGAGGAGCATTAACTTCTATTTTAGACTCAATTATTGGAGCAGCAATTCGATCTAAAAGAGAAGTGCGAGTTGCGACCATTTCTCTAACAACTCAATTTATTGCACCTGTTAAGGAAGGTACTTTGTATGCGAGTGCTGCTCTAATTAACTCAGGTAACCGCATTCAATTTGTAGAGTCAAAAGCTTTTAATGAAAAGGGACTAACTGTTGGATCTGCATTGGGTACATTTGCCATTTTGAAGTAGTGATTATGTTTTCTAAATTTAACGTATTGGAGGAAAAGAAAAATTGGAATTTCAAACTAAAATCGGAAAATCAGCCACAGATAAGATTTTTGTACATGGGTATAACTTGACCGAGGATTTAATTGGAAATATTACACTTGCAGATATGGCTTTCCTGGGTGCAAAGCATCGAAAACCAACAGAAAATGAATCCAAAATGCTTAACGCAGTATTAGTGGCTATCTGTGAGCATGGTTTTACGCCAAGCTCCATTTCAACCCGTTTAACTTATCTGGGTGCACCCGAGTCTGTTCAATCCGCAGTAGCGGCTGGATTGCTGGGAGCAGGAACTGTTTATCTTGGTGCAATGGAGTATGTTGCCGAAATGCTTCAAAAAGCATTTCAAAAATATGGAGAAGAATACGATATTAAAGAATTAGCTTCTATCATAATAAATGAAAGACAAGAAAACGGGCAACAGCTCCCAGGGTTTGGCCATCCCGTTCATAAACCCGACGACCCCCGAACTGTCAAATTATTCGAGATTGCTGAAACGTTAGGTTTTAAAGGGAAAAACTCACAACTTCTTCAAGAGATTCATAGACAATTTTGTGAGAAAAAAGGAAAAACAATAACTTTAAATGCTGTTGGTGCAATTGGTGCCATAATGGCTGACATGGAGATAGATTACCGTGTTGTAAAATCATTTGCAGTTGCTTCAAGAGCTGTTGGATTAGTGGCTCATATTGTAGAAGAAATCGAACTTGGCAGAAAGGAAAGTATCGGCCAGCAGCTGTTCGATTACATTGAAGAACATACTGATTATAAAGGATAAACCTTCCTTTATTTAAAGGGTCATACTCTAATTTCAGAGTATGATCCAATTTAAATTTTCCATATTACAGGAGGGGAGCTTATGACAATCCAAACGGATATAACTAAATTGCTGGGAATAAAATATCCTATTATACAAGGCGGCTTACAAGGATTAGGGCGTGAGCCCCTCGTTTCAGCTGTTTCAGAAGCAGGATGTTTAGGATTAATAACTGCAGGTACATATCCTTCAAAAAAGGAAATGATAGATGATATAGAGCTCGTTCGTAAAAAAACAAACAAACCATTTGGTGTGAATCTGGCGATCGGAATTCGGAAACCTATGGACGAATATGTTGAGGGCGTTATTGAATCTGGGGTTAGCATTGTATTTACATCTGGCAATAGCCCGGCTAAATTTATGGATCCATTAAAAAAAGCGGGAGTAAAAGTTGTTCATGTCGTACCATCTGTTAGATTTGCACGAAAAGCTGAGGAATTAGGATGTGATGCTGTTGTAATCGTTGGTTACGAATGTGGCGGGCACCCTGGAGCAGATGAAGTTACCTCGATGGTAAAGATTCCTCAAGTTGTAGAATCAGTTAATATCCCAGTAATCGCAGCTGGAGGTTTTAATGATGGGCGTGGGTTGATTGCGGCCTTATCTCTTGGAGCACAAGGTATACAAATGGGAACCAGATTTGTAATGAGTCAGGAATCACCCTTGCCTGAAAATATTAAAGAAACATTAACAAACGCCAATATAACAGACACTTTAGTTATTAAACGATCTATCAATAAACCAAACAGGGTTTATAAAAATAAAGCTGCCCTTAAAGTACTTGAATTGGAAGACCAGAATGCCAAAATAGAAGAATTATTGCCGATTATTGGAGGTGAAGCTTATAAAGTACTGATTGGTGAAGGTGATATTAATGCAGGTGTATTATCAATTGGGCAGGTAATTGGCCGGATCAATCAATATCCAAGCGTTCAGGAAATCATTGATGGAATCATTATAGAAGCAGAATCGGTAATAAAAAAAATGAATCAATTTTGGCAGCCAGTGGGGCATTAATGCTGGGTAACTATAAATAAGCTTTTCTTTCCCTATAAGGAAAACACTTTAATTCCTCTTCTGCATTTTCTCCTTATATATAGATGTTTTCGCTGTTTTATATTAATAAAACTTTTTGTTAAGTTTAGCTTCTTAAAATTCATAAAAATTAGGAAGGAGAGGTTCTATTGGAATATAAATATCTTTTGGAGGAAAAACTAGGCAGCATTTCTCTTCTTCGGCTGAATAAACCTGAAATGCGCAATGCTTTAGTAATGGATATGAGAATGGAATTGCTCTCTGCATTGGAAAAAGCAGAAAATGATGACGAAATAAAATGTATCATCCTTACCGGTCAGGATAAAGCATTTTCTGCAGGAGGAGACCTATCTGCTTTGAAAGAGTTAAAACCCCTTGAAGGCAGAAAAAGGCTTCAAAAATCTTTCCCCTTATTATTAAAGATACTTGAAATTGAGAAACCAATTATTGCCGCAGTCAACGGAGCAGCAGCTGGAGCGGGTTTTAGCCTTACTTTGCTGTGCGATTTAATTATTGCTTCAGACGAGGCATTTTTTGTCCAAAGTTTTGTAAACGTTGGATTAATTCCAGACTTCGCAGCCATACATTTCCTTCCTATGCTAATTGGACCCCATCGGGCAAGAGAGCTAATGTTTTTGGGTGAAAGAATTTCTTCTTTTGAGGCAGAGCGTATAGGTATTGTTAATAGAGTTGTACCTGCTGAATCTTTACTCCAAGAAACAATAAATATAGCAGAAAAGTTAACTAAAAAATCAGGCATTTCTATAGGGATGACAAAAAAAATGATGAATCAGCACTTGCATAAGGACTTAAAACTCCTTTTGGAATTGGAAGCCCAGGGGCAAGATATCTGTTTTCAGACAGAGGATTTTAAGGAAGGCGTGAAAGCATTTTTTGAAAAAAGGGAACCTAACTTTTCCGGAAGGTAACTTAGATAAATTCGTTTATTCTTGAGGACAGGCAGAGTAATTAATTTCGTCATAATTATGGCTATTAATTTTTTGCAAAGGGGTTAAAAGATGAAAGAAATATTTAACGAACTGAAACCAAAAGCTAAACTAGGTGGAATGCCAGAGCCTAGAGGAATTAATTTTTATGACATTGATTTGAATTTGGATTTTTTAATTCATTTCTACGTTCCCCAAGAAGAATATAAACGCGCTCTCCCTCTTCTATCGAGTCTTGGCGCTGTCGCCGGAGGAAAATTAGATGATTTATCCAGGGAAGCGGATCGCCATCCACCGGAATTAAATCATTTTAATAAATACGGAGACCGGGTTGATCAGGTGAATTATCACCCAGCTTATCAACAAATGGAGGAAATTGGGTACAGTCAGTTTGGGCTTGTAGCAATGTCTCATCAGCCTGGTGTAATGGGGTGGCCAACTCGGTTTTCAAGACTATTAAAATATTCCTTCTGGTATTTATTTGCTCAATCCGAATTTGGACTATGCTGTCCTATGAGCATGACCGATTCTGCAGCTAGAGTCATAGATCAATTTGCCTCGCCAGAAATTAAGAAATCTTTTTTATCCCGGCTGACAAGTACAGATATGAGCCAGCTTTGGACGGCTGCTCAATTCATGACAGAAAAACAAGGCGGCTCCGATGTTGGGGAGAATACTTTAGTGGCTAAAAAGGCTGGGGATCATTGGGAGCTTTGGGGTGATAAATGGTTTTGTTCAAATGTAAGTGCTGATGTTGCTTTAGTATTAGCTCGCCCAGAAGGAGCTGAAAAAGGAACAAAAGGATTGGCTATGTTTTTGGTGCCAAATAAGCTGGAGAACGGAGAGCGGAACCGATATCGTATAAACAGGCTGAAAGATAAGCTGGGCACAAAGGATATGGCCTCGGGGGAGGTTTCTTTTGAGGGGGCCACAGGATATGTGGTCGGTAATATTGATAAAGGATTTAAGCAAATGATGTCTATGGTAAATTCATCCCGGCTATCCAATGCAGTTCGTTCAGCTGCGATGATGAGGAGAAGCTTTTTAGAAGCGCTATATACAGCCAGAGGGAGAAAAGCCTTTGGCCATGCACTTATCCAATTGCCATTGATGAAAGAGAACATTTTTGAAATACTTCTTGATACTGAAGCAGCAGCTTCAATGATCTTTTACACCGCTGATGTTTTTGATAAATCAGATTGCGGAAATGAGGAATATAAACTCATACTTCGAATATTGACACCTTTGCTTAAAGGATATATCTGCAAGCGCGCTCGCTATATAACAGCAGAAGCAATGGAAATACGCGGAGGGAATGGATATATAGAAGAATGGGTTAACCCTAAACTAGTCCGGGACGCCCATTTAGGCTCCATTTGGGAAGGTACCACAAATATTGTTGCACTGGATGTTTTAAGAGCCATAAATAAAGACCATGCAGGAAATGCATTCATGACTGATTTTGAAAAACGGCTATCCAGTCTAAACAATGCTTTTGTACAGCGTGCTGCTAAACTTTGCCTGAAGAAAGCAGAGAAACTGCAAAGACAATTTGATTCAATCACTTTAGAACAGACCATGGAACATGAAATATCAGCAAAACGCCTTATGAATAATATGTATCATATTTGTGCTTCCAGTCTGCTGCTGCAAGAAGCAGATTATCAGATCTCGGAAAATGGCGGATACAGAAAGTTGTTCGTATTTATGCATTATTTTCAAAGATACGTTCAACCCCCAGCTGAAACAGGTATTTTTGATAGATCATTAGATAAGTGGTTAGAGTCAATAATTGATTGGGAGGACATACCTTCTGAAGCTGTAAATGAACTTTTAAATGAATTAGAGGCATGCATATTAAAAAGCTGTGTTTGAATGAACTGCTTCTGCTTAGTTTATTGTTTATAGAAAGATATATTTAAATAGGGAGGAGCTATAAATATGTATAAAAAAATTTACACTTTCGATACAACGTTAAGGGACGGGGAACAAACTCCAGGTGTCAATTTAAACCAGAAGGAAAAAGTTGAAATAGCCCTGCAGCTGGAGAGATTGGGCATTGATATTATTGAGGCAGGTTTTGCTGCTGCGTCTCCCGGAGATTTAAATGCAGTGCGCGCTGTAGCAAAAGCTGTAAATGAACCGATAGTGGTGAGTTTGGCACGAACAAATAAAGAGGACATTGATGCTGCAGTAAAAGCTTTTGAAGGGATAAAAAATGTTGGAATTCATATTTTTATAGCGACCTCTCCTATTCATATGGAGAAAAAATTAAATCTAACAGAGGAACAAGTGATATCTAAATCAATAGAAGCAGTTCGATATGCTAGGCAATTTTTTGATCATATTGAATTCTCATTTGAAGATTCAACCCGTTCCGATATGAACTTTTTATGTTCTATTTCTGAAAAAGTAATTGAGGCTGGAGCGAAAGTATTAAATTATCCGGATACCGTAGGATATACAACTCCATGGGAATATAGTGAAAGATTTAAAATACTTAAAAATCGTGTGGAAGGGATTGATAAGGTAATATTAAGCTGCCATTGCCACAACGATTTAGGAATGGCAACCGTGAATTCGCTTGCGGCGATTGAAGCTGGAGTTACTCAAGTCGAAGGCTGCCTGAATGGTATTGGAGAAAGGGCGGGTAATGCTCCTTTAGAGGAAGTAGCTTTAGCACTGGAGACTCGCTATGACTACTTCCGAAAGAGAACAACGATGAATCTTAAAGAAATAGCTAAAACTAGTAAGCTTGTTAGCCGTTTAACAGCCATGCCAATTTCCGCTACAAAGCCAATTATTGGGGATAATGCCTTTGCACATGAATCCGGCATCCATCAGGACGGTGTATTAAAAGATAAAGAGACTTATGAAATTATGAAACCAGAAACAGTTGGCTTAAAAGAAAGCAGCCTTATATTAGGGAAGCTTTCCGGCCGGCATGCATTAAGGGGAAAATTGGCTGAGCTTGGCTATAGTTTAAGTGATGAGGAATTATCCTTTGTATTTAAAAAGTTCAAGGACCTTGCAGATCGAAAAAAACAGGTTTTAGATGAGGACATAATTACATTGCTGGATAAGGAGATAACGAATGAAATTGAATACTATAAATTGAAAGCACTTTATATCTCGTATTCCACACCAGAACAGCCATACGCATCCGTTCAATTACTTGATAAATACGAACTGGTGCAAGAGGAAGGCGCATATGGGAATGGTGCAGTTGATGCTATTTTTAATGCTATTGATAAAATCATTGATTTGAATATTGAATTACTTGATTATAAAATTCTTTCAGTTACAAAGGGGAAGGATGCTCAAGGAGAAGTTTATGTGCAAATAAAAAATGAAGAGGCAGTCTCGCAGGGGCGGGGAATTAGTATCGATATCCTTGAAGCAAGTGCTTATGCATACATTATGGCAGTTAATCGAATTAAAAATAAAATTGAACAAAATGTTACATTATAAATTTACTTTTAAAATATATTGGTGATCCCTTTTAGAATATAAATTTAATACTGCCATCTTGAAAAAGGAATGTTAATCATAATATTCCTTTATTTTTTATTGCAGTAAGCACCTTTGAATTAAGTACCGATGATGGAAAAGGAAAGAATTTAGGAGTGAAGAAGAGGGAGGAAGTTATATGATTGGGGCTGTTGAAATCATAGATTTGTATGGTTTTAGTGATAAGAGGGATTCAGCATTAACTTTAATGAGAATCACGCCATGACAAAGGATATATATTATGGATGGTACATAGTTGCCTCAGCTTCTGTGATCGTGCTTCTCACCATGGGACTTCGAATGGGAATTGGTCCGCTTGTTAATCCGATAATGCTCGATTTTGGATTGTCCAGAACTGAGTTCTCCATAGTCGCTGCAATTGGCATGATTATTTATGGCATTGGAATGCCTCTGGCTGGATTGCTTTTAAAACGTTATAGTACTAAATTTGTTTTGTTAACCGGCTTACTTACAGTTTGTTTATCAATATTATGGACAATAAATTCAATAGGATTTTTCTCATTCCTCTTTTCATTTGGAATTTTTCTTTCACTGGGTCTTTCCTTTTTAAGCAATATTACTTTAGCTCCAATCGTCAGCAAGTGGTTTGTTCTCAAAAGGGGAAAGGCACTCTTCTACCTTTCTACAGGCGGTATGGCTGGAATCGCAATCATGACTCCTGTTGAAGCTATATTAATTGATTTAGTTGGCTGGCAGCAAACTCTTCTATTGTTTGCAGTGTTATTCATATGTGTAGTGCTTCCTTCGGCAATTTTTGTAATGCGGGAAGATGTACCTGAGGGGGCAGATGGTTCCGTTGTTCACAGGGATACAATTTTGAAGGATATACTGCCGGAAATTACTTGGAAAGATGCTTTTAAAACAAAGGCATATTGGCAGATTGTATTTGGGATGTTTGCCTGTGGTTTTGGCATGAATCTGATGGGATCCCATGCGGTCCCTATGTTAATGGATCATCATTTTAAGCCTATGACTGCTTCCTACGGTGTCGGGACAATTGGAGTTGTAGCTATATTCAGTACTTTATTTTTAGGATCGATTGCAGATCGCTACCCAAGAAAAAATATTCTCTTTTGGATCTATTTGGTCCGCGGCGGAGGTTTCCTTGGTTTAGTATACGCGGCAAGTCCATGGCAGCTGTTTCTTGTATCAGTTACTGGGGGCTTGGTATGGGCAGGGTCCATAGCAATATCGTCTGCCATTCTAGGCGATTTTTATGGAATTCAACTTTTGGGAATATTAAATGGCTGGGCTTTTTTAGTACATCAGATAGGAGGTGCTATTGGATCTTTTATTGGAGGGTGGGGATATGAAAGGTTTGACACTCATTTAATATCTTTTGGATTAGCGGCTGTTTTTGCGTTACTTGCAAGCTGGGCGTCCTTTAAATTACCTGAGAAACTCGGGCACGCTCAAAATACGAATATTAGTGGCGGTCAAGCTGTCGTAAATACCAAGAGTTAAATTGTTCAAATGCATTTCAGATTGCATTCAGCCCTGAAAATATTATTCTCAAACACTATTGATAATAGTGTATTAGTTGAAATATCGAGGAGGATTTAGATGATATATAAAAACATTTTAGTCAAGAGAAATAGTCAGATTGCTTATATAATAATAAATCGTCAGGAGGTTAGGAATGCACTTAATTCGGAAACGGTTAATGAATTTCAAACCGCTCTTAACGAGTTGGAATTGGATGAATCAATACGATGTATTGTTTTTACTGGGGCGGGAGAAAAATCCTTTGCTTCAGGTGCAGATATTTCACAGTTAAAGGATAGAACAGCATTGGAAACTTTAAGAAAAAAAGGGATGCAGCAGGTTTATGAATATATTGAAAGCTATCCTAAACCTACTATTGCCATGATTAATGGCTATGCTCTAGGAGGCGGATGCGAGCTTGCAATGGCATGTGACATTCGAATTGCTTCAACAAATGCAAAAATGGGCCTGCCGGAATTAAATTTGTCCATCATCCCAGGAGCAGGCGGCACACAAAGATTGGCACGGCTTGTAGGGAAAGGAAAGGCATTAGAAATGATCCTGACAGGAAAAATCATCTCTGCTGAAGAGGCAAAAATGTGTGGGCTTGTCTCAGAAGTCGTTTTACCTAATAAACTTCAGGAAAAAACAGAGGAAATTGCTGAATTCATTATTAATAAAGGCCCGCTAGCAGTCCAGCTCGCTAAATTATCAATAAATATCGGAACAGAAACCGATTTGAAAACAGGACTTATGTTAGAAAAACTAGCCCAGGCATTTTTAATGTCAACTGAAGATAAAAAAGAAGGAACGCTGGCATTTCTGGAAAAGAGGAAGCCAAAGTTTCATGGGAAATAGGTGTAAATGGATAAAAGTAATGCCATAGTATGCTTCCCAAGAATGAAGGAGGAAAAACAAAAAACAAAGGTCATAAGATTTAAATATATAAAAATTTAAGAATATTCATAATAATAATTGAAATTGTAGATTGGATACAGTATCCTATTTATATAAAGCTAATATTTTTCCAGCTGTCTATTGGGGGAATAATTCTATGAAGTTAGTAAACGAAGTAATGATTTATGAAGTCGGTCTTCGGGATGGCCTTCAGCTTGAATCCATGATACTGACACCAGAAGAGAAGCTTGATGTATTTAATTTATTGCATGAGGCAAAGGTTTCTGAGGTAGAGTTTGGTTCTTTTGTCCATCCCAAGTTAGTGCCGCAAATGGCGAACACGTCAGAGTTCTATTCTCAGATTCAGCAGCATGAGGCAAAGATGGAGCTTGTTGCCCTTGTCCCCAATTTAAAAGGGCTTGAAATTGCCAAAGAAAATGGAGTCAGGTCTGTTAATTATGTTTTGTCAGCAAGTAATACACATAATCAGCAAAATGTCCGCCAGTCAACGGATGAATCTCTGAATAGCTTTAAGGTTTTATCACAATTTGCATCTAAGTATGATATTGGATTAAATGTAACAGTCGCAACTTCATTCGGCTGTCCTTTTGAAGGAACAGTCCCTCAGAATCGCATCATGAAAATTGTAGATACCCTCCTTTTACATAACATCAAAAGAATTACACTAGCAGATACAACTGGCATGGCTAATCCAAAACAGGTATATGACCTAGCAAAAGCGGTTTCAGATGAATGGAGAAATTTTGAATTCGGCTGTCATTTTCATAATACAAGAGGGATGGGAATGGCAAATATACTCGCAGGTATGGAGGCGGGCATCAGACTTTACGATGCATCAATTGGAGGAATCGGAGGCTGTCCATTTGCTCCTGGCGCTACAGGTAATGTATGTACAGAAGATGTTGTTCACATGATGGAGGAAATGGGAGTGAGAACCTCCATTGACCTTGATACACTAATTGCTGCTTCTGAAAAATTAAAGGATATACTTGGCCATGATTTGCCGGGGCAAGTAGCCAAAGCAGGAAAGAGTTCCCGAAGGTATCCGGTACCGAACTGAAACAACTATTATACATTTGAAGGGATGAGTAAGATGCTGGTCCAAACATATGAAACGATTAAACTCGAAAGTCCTGGCCAACAGGAAGGCATATTCTTATTAACTTTAAACCGGCCCGATTCAATGAATGCCTTGAATACAAAAATGGCATTGGAATTAATTCAAGTGCTGGATGAATTAAAATATGACGAAAATGTAAGGGTACTCATTTTGACGGGATCTGGCACGAAAAGTTTTTGCGTTGGAGCTGATCTTAAAGAACGAAATGGCATGTCACAAAAAGAATGGAAAAAACAGCATGACTATTTTGAACAAGTAACAGAGAAAATCCATGAGTTTCCATATCCGGTAGTTGGAGCAGTAAATGGATATGCATTAGGAGGCGGTATGGAAATTGCCCTAAGCTGTGATATTAGAACTGCGGCCCGGCATGCAGGATTGGGCCTTCCTGAATCTAAATTAGGCCTTATTCCGGGTATTGGGGGAACACAGCTTCTCCCTCGCATCATTCCTATAGGGATAGCTAAGGAATTGCTTTTCACAGGCAAACGGATTGGCGCTGAAGAAGGAAAGCAGCTTGGAATCATCAATCATATTTTCTCAAGCGAAACACTCATTGAAGAAACGGTTAAACTGGCCGAAACTATTGCTGCTAATGCACCGCTTTCTTTAAAAGCATTAAAAAAAGCAGTAAATAAAGGAACAGAAACAGATTTAGCAACAGGGCTGGCATTTGAACTGGAGGCTTATTATAGATGTGCAAATTCCGAAGATCGTTTGGAAGGGATCTATGCATTTAATGAAAAGCGCCCACCCCATTGGAAAGGTAAGTAAAGAAATTCTTAAATATATTTATTATTTTGGAGGGAACAGAGATGGCAAATAATACACAAACAATGGAAAACACTGAACATGAAATGATTCGGAAAAGTGTTCGCACTTTATGTGAGCGCTTTCCTGAAGAGTATTGGAGAGATACAGATGAGAGAGATGCCTACCCTACAGCATTTGTCAAAGCCTTGACTGACGAAGGCTGGCTGTCAGTGCTCATTCCTGAAGAATATGGCGGAGCTGGCCTTGGGATGAAAGAAGCAGGCATTATTTTAGAGGAGATAAATCGCTCAGGAGGCAATGCTGGAGCTTGCCATGCTCAAATGTATACAATGGGTGCATTGCTTCGGCACGGAAACGAGGAGCAAAAGCAAAGATTTCTTCCCAAAATTGCCAGTGGTGAATTAAGGCTTCAGGCATTTGGCATTACAGAACCAACAGCAGGCAGTGATACAACGAGCATCCAAACTTTTGCTGAGAGAAAGGGAGACAAATATATCGTTCATGGCCAAAAGATTTGGACTTCCCGGGCTGAGCATTCAGATTTAATGATGCTCCTGGCTAGAACGACTCCGAAAGACCAGGTGCAAAAGAAAACGGATGGACTTAGCCTATTTATTCTGGACATGAAGGAACAGGCAGATAAAATTGATATCCGGCCCATTGATACGATGATCAATCATGCAACAACTGAAGTCTTTTTCGAAGGAGCTGAAATTCCAGCTGAAAACCTGATTGGCGAAGAAGGCAAAGGCTTCCGCTATGTGCTTGGAGGAATGAATGCAGAACGCATTTTAATATCCTCAGAATCGATTGGGGATGGGATGTATTTCGTAGATAAATCGGTTCAATATGCAAATGAGCGTGTGGTTTTTAACAGGCCAATCGGGCAAAATCAAGGAGTGCAATTCCCAATCTCAAGGGCCTATATGGATATTCAGGCAGCGAAGCTAATGCGTGATAAGGCAGCCGAGATGTTTGATGCAGGTATGGATTGCGGTGCAGAAGCAAACATGGCTAAATACCTTGCATCAGAAGCGACCTGGCGTGCAGCAAATGCAGCCATGGACACATATGGCGGATATGGTTTTGCTAAGGAATACAATATTGAACGTAAATTTAGAGAAGCCCGGCTGTTTATCGTAGCTCCTATTACCAACAACCTCGTCGTAAGCTATGTTGGCCAGCATGTTCTAGGGCTGCCGCGTTCATTCTAAAAACCAAAACCCGAGGGCCATAATATTATTTGGTCCTCTCTTTAATAAGAAGGAGGAACAAGGATGGCAGGACCGTTATCAGGTATTACTGTTGTGGATATTACTACAAATATTTCCGGCCCCAGTTTAACTATGATTCTCGCGGACTTAGGAGCTGAAATTATCAAAATTGAAAGGCCGGTTACTGGAGATGACTCAAGAGGCATGGGACCTTTTTGGGAAGGGGAAGGCGTTTATTTCCTTCATATAAATCGCAATAAAAAGTCTGTTGTCATTGACCTCAAGCAGGATGCTGGCCGAAGAATTGTTTACGATCTTGTTGAGAAAGCTGATGTGTTTGTAGAGAACTTCCGTTACAAGAAAGCGGAAAAAATGGGACTTGGTTACGAAAAATTAAAAGAAATTAATCCTTCCCTTGTTTATTGTTCTTTATCGGCTTACGGACAGAACGGACCTTTGCGGGAAAGATCCGGGTACGATGCAATCGCCCAGGCAGATTCCGGCATTATCGGGATTAACGGGGCAGAAGGGTCAGAGATTGCAAGAGTTCCAGTTTCCGTACTGGATCAGGGAAGTGCAATGTGGGGAGCCATTGGCATTATTTCTGCCCTTTTTCATAAAGAAAAAACGGGAGAAGGCCAGCTGGTAACAACCTCTCTTTATGAAACAGGTGTTTTTTGGGTTGGCTATCATATGCTATCCTGGCTTGCTACAGGAAAGGAACCCCGAAAGAATGGTGCAGGCCATACTGCCTTTGCACCATATGGGGCTTTTTATGCAAGCGATGCACCCGTCATGATTGGAATATCCAATAATTCATTATTTAGCCGTTTATGCAAAGTGCTGGGCAAAGAGGAATGGGTTACAGACATAAGATATGAGACGAATCCTAAAAGAGTTGAAAATAGAGAAAATTTGAGAGTTGCCATTGAAAACATACTGCAATCAAAACCAGCTGATGAATGGGTAAAACTTTTAGCAGAAGCCGGGGTGCCGAGCTCAAAGGTAAAAAAGATTTCAGAAGTTGTTGAGGATGAGCAGGCTCAAGCCATTAAAATGTGGGAGAGTCTGGCACATTCGAACATCGAAGGGTTTAAGCTTCCCCGGCTTCCCTTTGAACTAAGCATGTCACCAGCAGAGATTAAACAAGCTCCTCCAAAGCTGGGAGAAAATTCTAAGGATATCTTGAAAAAGATTGGGTATGATGAAGCGAAGATTGAGGCCCTGTTAAATAATAAAATTGTTCAAACATATGAAGAAAAAGCACAAACCCGGTAAATGAGAGAGATTACTGTTATATCCAGGTAAGTATTTGTACAGAAGCCAACAGGAGAGTTTAATTGAATTCTAACCTCCTGGCCAAATAGCCAGGAGTTATTTTAATGGTCATTTATATATTTTTGAATTTTTCTATATGCAGTTGATTGATTTATGCCAAGGGCTTTGCCGACTTTATAGGAGCTTCGGTATTTTTTATAAGCTTTTATTATTAATTGTTCTTCCAATTCCTCGTGTGCCTGCTTTAGTGTGCAAATTTCATTAATATGGACTGTATATTGCTTATGGCCGTTTGTTGAGCTAACAATCTTTTGCGGCAAATCTGATAATTGAATTTCATCCCTGTCGGCTATAACAACTAAACGCTCCATTAAATTCTCCAATTCTCTAACGTTTCCAGGCCAACTGTAATTAATTAGCTTGTTTTCTGCTTTCAGGCTTAGATAGGCAGATATTCCATATTTTTTATTGAATTTTTCTAAAAAGTGATCCATTAAGTATGAAATGTCCTCTGGTCTTGTACTTAAAGGAGGAATATAAATGGGAATCACATTTAACCTGTAAAATAAATCTTCTCTGAATGTTCCGTCCTCCACCATTGTTTCCAAGTCTTTATTTGTTGCAGCAATAATTCTGGTATCTACGGGTATTGGTCTGGTGCCGCCAATCCGCTGAATTTCATTTTCCTGAAGGGCTTTTAATAGTTTTACCTGAAGGTTAAGGGGCATCTCGCCTATTTCGTCCAAAAATAATGTACCGCCATTTGCCGCTTCGAATAATCCTTTTTTGCCTTCTTTTTTCGCACCTGTAAAGGCGCCTGGTTCGTACCCAAAAAGTTCTGATTCAATAAGAGACTCCGGTATTGCACCGCAATTAATATGTATGAAAGGCTGCTTACTTCTTTTGCTTTTTTTATGGATGTGAGATACGATTACACCTTTTCCGACACCGGATTTTCCTGTAACAAGAACAGTTGAATCGACCTTCGCAATTTTATCTGCCATTTTCACTATTTTTCGCATATCGGGTGAAAAAGAAATAAAATCTTCTTCATCTTTATTATGAAACCGCCTTAATTCTTCTAGCTCTTCCTGAAAGCTTTCAAGTAAATGTTCGGTACGCTCAATCTTATTGCGAAGCTGTCTGATTTCAGTCAGATCCCTGGAGGTAAAAACAATGAACTCTATATTTCCTTCTGTGTCCAAAGAGGGATTTCCGATGCAATGAATAGTTTGCCCTGTTCTTGTTCTTTGTATCATTGATACCCTCTCTTTCCGCTCTTTAACAATCGGAAACAAAGAGGGGGAAAACAGCCCTTTTCTCGCCAGTTCTTCCGTATTTTTTCCTACTATTTCAGCTGCCTTCATCCCATAAAATGCCTCTCCGGCCGGATTCACTCTAAGGACTGTACCAATGCCGTCAGTAACAAAAATTTCATCAAAACAGGTATTAATAATTGTCTCCAATTCATGGTTCAAATTCTTATAATGTGTGAGCTCGCAAATTTCCATAAATTCACCCGCATTTTTTAATAAATTGAGGTAATAGAGTCTGGTAATGAAATAATAGCATATTAAGCAGTTATCAACAATTCATAATATTTAGAATAATGAATATTAATGCAGAAATGCATTATTACTAATGCACAGAAGCATTAAACTCGCAGCTGAAGCTCATTGATTCTCTATCTAGCAGTAATAGATTGTTGGCATAAAACTTGCAAAATACTTTTTTATGTAACTTTTATATTATTCATCATAATAAGGAGGTAATCGCAATGACCACGTATAATAAAGATCAAATCATGAAACTTTTAGAGTTAGATAAAAAGCATTATTTGCATCCAACATCTTCATTAAGACAGCATCAGGAGAGCGGTCCGAAACGGGTTTTTACAGAAGGGAAAGGGATATACTTAACCGATGTAAATGGCGTAAGTTATATTGATGCACTGGCATCACTGTGGAATGTAAATGTAGGACATGGCAGGAAAGATCTCGGGGAGGCAGCGAGCCAGCAGATGGGCAAGCTTGCTTATAGTTCCTCTTTCAATAACCTATCCCACGAATCGGTTATTCAGCTGTCAGAGAAGCTGGCAAGCATTACACCCGGTGATTTAAATGTGTTCTTCTATACTTCTGGCGGATCTGAATCAAATGATACTGCATTTAAGCTTGTGAGGCATTATTGGAAAATGAAGGGGCAGCCGGAGAAAAACAAGATAATTGGTTTAGAGCGTGCGTATCATGGAATTACAATAGGGGCGACAAGCGCAACGGGAATTCAGCAATTTCAAAATATGACAACCTCACTGGCCCCAGATTTTCTCCATGCTGCAGCCCACAAAACGAATTGTGAATTAGGTGACAAGAACGATCCGGACTTTGCCAGAAGCATTCGGGGGATTATTGAAAATGAAGGTCCCGAAAAGATTGCTGCGGTTATAGTGGAACCGATTCAGGGGGCAGGCGGAGTTATTATCCCGCCGAATGGATATTTAGAAGCTGTGCGGGAGCTTTGTGATCAATACGGCATCTTAATGATAGCTGATGAAGTTATTTGCGGTTTTGGCAGGACAGGAAAAATGTTCGGAGTCGATCATTGGAATGTTATACCTGATGTCATGTGTATGGCGAAGGGAATAACGAGTGGTTATATTCCGCTGGGAGCGGTCGCGATTACTGAACGCTTAAGGGACAGCTTGGCTGAATTGTCGGATGATGTCTTATTCCATGGATTTACTTATAGCGGTCATCCCGCTGCCTGTGCAGTTGCTTTAAAAAATATCGAAATTATTGAAAAAGAAAATTTGCCGGCTCATGCAAGTAAGATGGAAAAAGAACTGAAAAAAGGCTTTGAATATTTGACTGAGAATCATTCGCTGGTGACAAAATCACGGGCAAAGGGTTTGATTGGCGCATTTGAATTGTTTGAGGATAGGGAAAAGGGAATTCCCTTTAAACCTGAGAAAATGGCTGCCCAACAGCTGGTTGAAGAATGTCTAACCCGAGGATTAATTGTGAGGGCCGTTACCTTTGGAGGAACAAACATAATAGCCCTCTCACCACCGCTTATTATTAATAAAGAAGAAATTGAAAAAATGATTTCGATCTTCTCGGATGCCATTCAGGCGGTTGAAAAGAGTTTAAAATTACAAAGTGTTTAATAGTTAATATTGATTGGTGCCTATTCATTAGAGTAGGCACTAGAAACAGATAAAAAATCAGAAAATTAATTATATTTAGACTAATAGAGGGTTTGCTTGGGTTTTCTTCATCAAAAAAATTTGAGTGGAGGTAAGCGAATGAGTGAAAACAGGTTTATAAAAACACTAGGAAACCGTGATGTACTTACTCTTGCATTTGGGGCAATGATAGGCTGGGGCTGGGTTGTTACTGCAGGCCTATGGATTACAGAAGCTGGCTCATTGGGTGCTATTCTTGCCTTTGTTATTGGAGGCTTGCTTGTTACTTTTGTTGGTCTAGCCTATGCAGAATTGGCATCGGCTCTTCCATTGGCAGGCGGGGAACATGTTTATAGTTTTAAAGCCATGGGCAGGGTAGCCAGTTTTATAACTACATGGGCAATAATTTTAGGGTATGTTTCTGTAGTTGCGTTCGAAGCAGTTGCACTGCCAACGGTTTTTGAGTATTTGATCCCTAATTATAGTAAAGGCTACTTATACACAGTGGCAGATTGGGATGTTACGATAACATGGGCAGGGGTAGGTATCATAGGCTCTATTTTTATCGCCTGGATAAATTATCGCGGCATTAAATTCTCTACTGCTGCCATGTTCATTTTAACATTATTAATTTTAATTGCGGGTGTTTTATTAATAACAGGCAGTTCTTTTTCAGGAAACACACAAAATATGCAGCCATTATTTGAAAAAGGAATGGCAGGGATACTTACCGTTGTGATCATGACGCCATTCATGTTTGTTGGGTTTGATGTCATTCCACAGGCAGCAGAAGAAATAAAGCTTCCACAGAAGCAAATTGGTAAATTATTAATTGTATCTGTTATTATGGCAATTGTTTGGTATATTGCGGTAATTATCGGCGTTTCCCGTGTGCTAAGTCCCTCTGAAATTGCTCAATCCAATCTTGTTA
>NZ_CAXQGS010000131.1:0-22406 GCF_964223445.1 Cytobacillus sp. | reverse complement strand
GTGCCGATACTGTTCCCCCAAAAAGCATTGCTGCTGCCAATGCAGAAGCCAGCACCTTATAGGGTACCCCTTTTTTCACTTTCATTTCACTCCCGCCCTTTCCCATTGAAAAATCTATATTTTTTAACTTTTCATAAAATTAATTGTAGGGCCGGGTCTGAGAGAAGTAAATTGGGGGAATCTGAAAGGAGGGATCCGTTAAATTTCAGAACTTTATATCCAGATCGAAGGATTTCTTCCTATTTTATTAGTGTAAAAGACACATTTCCTTATCTATTTTCTATTAACTTTTTCACTTTCTGGTAAAAAAGGCTTTTTCGAATTACCCCAAATTGAAACCTTTAAAATCCTCATAGGAATAATATCCCAATAGCCTTTGGGAAAAACAGACATCTGACATTTCCTGCCTATCTGTTTCCAGCTGACAAGGTATGCTACGATAATATTCAGAACCACAGGGGGGATGCTGTTTTGAAGGAAGGCTTAATTATAAAATATTACCGGGAACGGGCTGGATTGACTCAAACACAGCTGGGCGAAGGGATTTGTTCTGTGACTCATATCAGTAAAATAGAGCGTGGACATACACAATATTCGTCTGAAATCACAAATCTGATCTGTAAACGGCTGAAAATAAATCTTATAAAAGAGCTTGAAAAGTATGATATGCTGGAGACTAAACTTCATGAATGGCTGGATGCCATGGTTAAACAGCAAAAAGAAGATATAGAATTAATTAAAGAGGAATTAGCCCAAAATCCTTACCTGCATTTTTCGGAAACAAAATATTTTCATTCAATCCTTTTGGCTCGCTACCACCTCATGCAAGGAGAGTACGATAAGAGCAAAGCGCTTTTAGACAGCTGCCAGAAAGCTTGGAACACACTTGATCGTTTTGAACGGAGTCTTCTCGAACATCTATGGGGCATTTATTTTCTTTACTTACAGAATTGCAAAGAAGCCATCGCCCATTTAAGGAATATAAATCCTAAAGATTATAATAACCATGAATTTTATTTTCACCTCGCAACCTCTTCCCATTTGATGAATGATAAAGTAAAAGCCTATCACTATGGCACCCTTGCACTGTCCCATTTCCGGGAAACTAATAATTTTAAAAGAATTCTTGATACAGAAACCGTCTTGCTGATACAAATGGGTACAAACGACCTTTGCCAATTTGAAGAAACCGTCAAGCAGTATCATACATTAATCAAATCCTGCCGTGCTCATAAAGAAGAAGCGAGGGAAATGAACCTTTGGCATAATCTTGCCGTTGAATACTTTGCAAAAGGCTTTTATTCAGAAGCAGGTGAAGTTTAAAAAAAGCTATTGGATCAGTGCGAGGTTAATCCAAACCCGCCTTTAAAATTAAGCGCTATACGAGGCTATGTCCATAGCTGCCTTAATCTGGATTTTTATAATAAACAAAATCTCAGATCCTTGCTGGACGATGGCCGCTGGCTGGCTGAACAAATTCAAAATAAAACCTACCAATATGTTTTTTATATGCTCGATATCCTTTTAGAAGATAAAGACATAGAGGATTATTATCTCTTTTTAGAAATCACATTCCTTCCCCACCTGCATGAATTAGGGAATAACACATTAATCAGCCTTTATGAAAAAGAATTATTTCAATATTACAGGAACTCTTCACAGTACGAAAAAGCATGCAGGCTTGCTGCCAAATACTTCGAGCCTCTAATCCATTAAACAGTAGAAAAATCTCTTATATTTCATAGGAGATTTTTCTTTTTGCCCTCTTTTCTGCTTCTCAAATTTGAGTCTTTTGTCATCATTTCAGATTTACCCCTCCCAAAGGATCTATGTCTTCTGTCTCTAAAAATTCCCCCAAAAAGGAAAATATTAGATAAAAGTTAATTTAGTATTTAAGAGACATCTGCATGAAATATTCACCTTCAATAAAGAGATAAGGAGATGATCGCATGCTGGAAGGGGAAATTATCAAATTCTACCGGGAAAAATCAGGACTTACACAAGCCATGTTAGGCGAAGGGATTTGCACTCCTACCCATGTAAGCAAAATCGAAAGAGGAAAAACTGCATATTCACCTGAAATTATTTCACTTTTCTCTGCCGTTTTAAATATAGACATTCAAAAGGAAATTGAATACTTTCGGGATCTGGACAAGCGCCTGCAGGAATGGCATAAAGCCATCATCATGTATAGATTAGCCAGGGCTGAGGAAATCAAAAATGAACTGGAAAGCTCACCCTTTATTTATTCTTCTAAATATGCAGCCCACTATCTTCTTTTAAAGGCAAGATATCATTTCCTGCATCAGGAATTAGAGGAAACATCCCGGATCATTAAGAAAATAAGCAATGAGTTTCCTAACCTCTCCCCTTTTGAGAGAAATTTATTTTACCATGTTCAAGGGATGTATTATATTAACCAAGCAATAAAACCTGATAGCCCGGATCAGCAAAAGGCACTTCAGGTATTAAAAAACATCGATATTAATGAATATGGCAATGAAGAATACTTTTATCACCTGGCAATTGCCTATCATTATATCGATTCAAAGATTATGGCTTACATGTTTGCGGAAAAATCATTGCAGCATTTCAAAAACACGAACAACTACACGATGGCAATAAAAGCGGAATCTATTATCCTCCTGCAGATCAGCAGTGATATCTTAACCGACATGGATACACTGGCAGAACGATATAATCAACTAATTTGGGACTGTGAACGAATTGGATTTCAAGACTACAAAGGCCTGCTATACAATAATTTAGGATTTGAGTATTTTAATAGGGAACAATATGCTGAGGCAAAGGATTGCTACAAACAGGCCCTGCGTTTAGCTGACAGGAATACAATCATTTATCTTCAGCGGTTATACTCTTATCTTAATTCCTGTATAGAAGGCAAATTATCAGGCAAAACAGCCCTTCTTAAAAAAGCATGCGAAGGGATTCAGGTGTCAAAGGAGCTTAAAAGCACTTTATACTTATCGTTATTTAAACTTTCTAAATACCAGCTTAATCATCAGCGCGAGAAATATTTTACGTATCTGGAAGAAAAGGCTTTCCCTGAATTTGTTAAAATTAAGCATATGATTCTTATGCGCAGGTATGGCAAAAAGCTTTATGAATATTACATCGAGACAGGAAATCATGAAAAAGCCATTCATCTGAACAGGCAGCTTGAAGGCAAAAAATTAATTAATGTGTAGAAAAATCCCTTGAATCTTCCTTCAAGGGATTTTCCGTCCATTTCTATTTTACTGTTCCTTCAGCCTGTTCTGCATTGAATTTCCATTCCACCTGCAGTGCATCTCCCTGGAATTCGTTTTGGTCCTCTCCGTTATCCACAAATTCGAACAGCACTATAATTTTATCGGTTTCCCCAGGGGCCAGGCCATCTGGCACTGTTCCCCCGCCTACAAAGTTATCAATGGCTGTTAAATCCGGAGTTTGTGTCTGCAGTTCATGTAAAGTAGTTTCTGCAACCTGCACGGTTGCGTTAGCCTGATTGTATAAGATTGTGACTTTAATATGCTTGCCGAAATCATCTGCATTTGCAGCCCCATTTAATTTTGCATCCTCCACCTGATAGTTTGTATGCAGCAAGATCTTGGAAATATCAAGAGTACCGCTATTTGTGAGGGTAAATTCACGTGAAACCTCATCACCTGGTTTTAAATCGCCAATATTAACGATTGTTTCAGGGTTTACCGCCAAATCGAGGGTACCTGCTGCAAACGTGTTATTCGTAACCTCTGTATCGCTGAAATAAGCGTATGTACCCCCACCCATTAATGAAAAACCTAAAGCAGCTGTCAACAGTCCTTTACTTACCTTTTTTGCAAATCCCATGTTTTACTTCCTCCTTTGGATATTATAAATTTATTTAACTCTCATTTGCCTGTGGCAGATAAGAGGCATTACCGATGTATTAAGCATTTTTAGTTTCATATTCTTTAAGAGCCAGAAAAATAGTCCTCGCAGCAGAAAGGAGCAGGAGCAGTCCCGGTATAAACAGCAGGAGTGCGGAACCTTCCTTGGATGCTGCAAACTCAGCCGCATAGCCTGCATATGGAAGGGTGAAACCGGTATATTTACCGGTTATATTTTCAGGCTGCACATATTCCATATCCGGTGCGTCATTATTGTCGCCTTTCGTTTGATATAAAACCCCGGATTTCGTTTTCTTTACTTCGACAATTCTATGGGTAATTAATTTATCTCCTGATTTAAAGGTAATAATATCTTCTGTTTTTAGATGTTCTTTACTATCCGGCTGTTTCACTATAATGATGGATCCTGTCATGAAAGTCGGTTCCATGGATCCCGATAAAACAGCTTTTGCCTGATACCCTGCAAGGGACGGTTCTCCTCCGGATGCTTTTGAGGATATTATCCAAACAGCAAGGATGCAGAGGAGCATCAAACCTGCTGCACGGATACATTTACTCAGTATTTTTAGGGTTTTCTTCATTGACTGTTTCCTCCTCTTCAACCTTCTGCGTTTTGTCCTTTCTGACAGTCTGTTCTTCCGCTGGATTCACTTGTTCTTCCTCTGGATTCGCTTGTTCTTTCTCTGGATTGGCTTTTTCCTCCACTGGCTGTTTGTGTTCAATTTTCTGTTTTTCCAACTCGCTGATAGGAATTTCTATTTTTTCATCCTCATCCATTTTGTTTGTTTTATTGCCCCCTTTTTGCTGCTCTTTTTTCAGCTCCTGCCATTTTTGGTTAAAAAGCTGTTCCAGCTCCTGAAGATAAAGAGAATCATTCATTCTCAGAAGGAGCTTGTCTACTTTTAGAAAACCTTCACTTACAAACTCAAATCCTTCCTTTTTTTCTGCTTGCCGTTCCAGTTTTTCCAGTTCAGCTCTTATTCTATGAAGTTCCTCCAAGCTGGCTGTTATCTGTTCTTTTTTTCTCAAAAATTCAGCGGGCGGATCTATTGTCCCATTTAACATCCCGTTCTTCACAAATGCTTCTAAATCGGCATGCTCTTTGAGCATTTGTTCACTGTTTATCCTGGCTTTCTCTTCAAGCCTGTGAATATAGGATGGGAATACAAATGCAGTAGAGATAATAACAGGTTTTGCCTCTGCCTGGCTTGTAAAGGCAGCTTCTGTTTTCCCGACAAGCTGAGTGCCAGTATAAAAACTCAGGCAGCATAGACACGGCAAAATGAATTTATTCAATCCCTTCTTCATCCCCTGCTCTCCTCTCGAAAAGGTGTCTGTGGAACAAGCATACGAGAGGCCATGTGCAAAGTAAATTGGGTTATTTTGCGGTATTCCAAGGCAAAATACAGGCTATTTTGATTTCCGAATTCAAGAAAGACAGGCATATCGCTGATCCCTATAACCCAATTGACCATTTGTGGAATTTTCAGAATAATGGACCTTGAAATACCAATCCAAACTAAGAGGTGATCAGTTTGAAAAGAAATCAGCTAAAAAAGAAAGTTCTCCCTGCAGTACTGGCAGCATCGTTTGCCATCTCGGGACTGTCTCTGCCCGCCAAAAATGTGCTGGCAAATGAAGAAATCGTTAAGTATCATCAGGAATTAAAGACGCCTTCCTACATAATCGGGACCTGGCAAGCTCCTGAAGGACTGAGTAAGGAAGAAGCTGTATATGCGTTCCTTCAATCAAAGGCGAACTTATTTAAAAATGCGGGCTACGAGGCCAAGGACCAATTCAAAATCATTGATCAATTTAATGATAAGCAAACAAACACACACCATTTCAGAACAGTAGAGCAATACAAAGGAATACCTGTATACGGATCACAGCAGACCATTGCTTTGGATGACAGTAATAATGTGACAGCCTTCTTCGGTAAAGTTACACCAAATCTGGCACGTTCCATTATTCCTACAGAGGCGAAACTGGGCGAAGATGAAGCATTGGAAAAGGTAAAGGAAAGCATTGAAGATAAAATCGGAGAAGTGAAGAGCTATGATGGGATTGAAGGAGAACTTGTTATTTATCCTCATAACGGGCAAAAGCATTTGGCTTATTATGTAACAGCTTCCACCTCAGCCCCGGTCCCGGGGTATTGGCATTATTTTGTAGATGCTGCAACTGGAAACATCATTCATAGCTATAATGCCATCTCGGAACTGACACCATCTTCACCTGAACAGCCTGAGGCACAGCAGACTGCTTCTTCCCAGCCTGAATCGAAAGCACTTCCGACTGATTCAGAACCTGTTCAAGCAAGAGGAATGGATATTTTCGGGACACTTCAATCCTTCCAGGCGGTTAAAGACCCGGAAACAGGAACGCACTATTTATTCGATGGGACAAGATCTGAAGGTGTCCATACATTTAAAGCGAACCGCATGCCTGAAAACGCGTTTATAATCCTTTCAGCTCTGCTTGGAATGACCGGGTTCGAGGTGGAAAGCAGAAACAACTTCTTCTATGATCCTTCTGCGGTGTCTGCCCATGTGAACGCAGGAAAAGTTTATGATTATTATAAAAAGGTACATGGCCGTAATTCCCTTGATGGCGAAGGAATGAAATTAGTTTCAACTGTCCATATCGGTTCGAAGTGGAATAATGCTGCCTGGAATGGCAAGCAAATGCTATACGGAGATGGAGAAGGAACCAGGATGATTTCCCTGTCCGGCGGCCTGGATGTAATCGGGCATGAAATGACACACGGCGTGATCACCAATACAGCCGATTTAATTTATGAAAATGAATCCGGTGCGATCAATGAATCCATTGCAGATATTTTAGGGGCTTTCGCTGAAAATAAAACAGGCGATGATCTTTGGTTATTAGGTGAAGATATTTGGACGCCAAATACACCAGGCGACGGTCTTCGTTCGATGAGTGACCCGGCTTCTGTCTATATTGGAGGCTATACAGAATCAGGCTACTACCCTGATCACTACAGCAAACGTTATGTGGGAGAGCTTGATAAAGGCGGTGTCCATATCAACAGCAGCATCAACAACAAAGCTGCCCACCTGATTACAGATGGAGGCACTCATTACGGTGTTTCGGTTACAGGCATCGGAAAAACAAAAGCCGAGAAGATTTTCTACAGAGCACTTACCCATTATCTGACAGCAAGCTCCGACTTCAGCCAAATGCGCCAGGCAGCCATCCAGGCAGCAAGAGACCTGCATCCGGATCGAAACGGACAGCCTTCAGCTGAGGTAAACGCAGTCATGGCAGCATATGATGCAGTTGGCGTTCAATAAAATGACCTTCTAAAATAAAGAGAAACTCGCCACATGTTTGCTGTGGCGAGTTTTTTAATGTGTCTGTATCCTCCTCATAGCTGACAGGATGCCAAATATTACGGTAATGAAATGGGATAAGAAAAATGTATATACATTAAAGTAAAGACTATTTGTGTATTGATTGAACCAGCCAAAACGGTAAATTCTTGATTCCGGGTTATCAGGTGTTCCTCCAAGAGCAGTGATCAGCTCACTTGTGTAATCAATAATTACAATCATCAGCAACACACATCCGGCAAGTGCAAAAAGCAGAATTCCTATTGTGGTTTTACCCTCTTTCACCATCTTTGCTTTTACCAGCTTAAAAGTATAGATCCAACTGGAAATAAAGACAGGTGTAAAAAGAAAAATCACGAGGATGCCTAAATTTCCATTGCCGGAAACCACATGCGGGCTTACCGTAAAAAGATGCTCTATAAGGTAAAAACCAAAGAATGAAAACAGGAAGCATAGGATCCAAAAGATCATATTTTTACTCAAGAGCACACACCCTTTTCGTGATTTACTTCATACTAATCAGCACTATTTATTAGCCCCGCCTTTTTTCATGCTCGCTTCCTACCTCACACTCTCAACCAGCAGGTAAACCCCAGTGAAAATCAATATAATGTATGTAAAAACCTTGAAAAAACGGTGATTGATTTTAACAAATAAAATTTGTCCCAGGTATAGACCCAGCAGGACCAGCGGCAAAGCATACAAGCTTGAAAGCCAAATCGTCTTATTGGTCCCTGCAAAGATTATCTGAAATACCAGACTGGCCGAGTAGATAAACAAGTAAAAAGCCAAGGTAGTTCCTCTAAGCCGCTCTTTTTCGGTATCAGTTCCTGAAAAGTACAACAGGAGCGGCGGGCCTGGCATGCCAATGCTTGTTGTCATTATTCCTGACAATCCGCCCACTGAATAATCCCTGCGGCTTGTTTCTTTCACACGGACATTCGCCATCAAAAGGAGCGTTAAAATCAAAATAATGAAACTGACCGCTAACTTCAGCCGGGAAATGTCCAAAAATAAAAAAGTGGCAATGCCAACAGGCAGCCCGGCTGCGCTTCCAATTGCGAACCTTTTCAAAACTCCAAAGTCTGTATCCTTCTTGATTTTTGAAAATAAGGCAGCAGAAATGATTAAAGATAAAATCAGATTGATTTGTATGGCTTCTCTAGGTTCAAAAAGAAGCAGCAAGAACGGTGTGGCCAGGATCGAGAAACCAAATCCCGTGCTTGTCTGCAGAATGGATGCAATTAAAATAATAAGGATAAAGGAATAGATTTCCATGTACAAAACCTGCTTTTTACCCTATTTTACCACAGCCCGGAAACAATCTGGCACACCTTTAGCTTTTCCTATACAATAATGGAAGGAATATGCAAAAGTGTGGTGAGTTGATTGTTTAAAGTGCTTTTAATTGAGGATGATGCCTCCCTTTTTACTGAAATCAAAGACCGTCTCTCCCAGTGGTCTTACGAAGTCCATGGTATTCAGGACTTCAGTGGAGTCATGAAGGAGTTTGCCGGCATTCAGCCTGATTTGGTCATTATCGATATCCAGCTTCCGAAGTTCGACGGGTTTCATTGGTGCCGGATGATTCGTTCACATTCGAATGTGCCGATTATTTTCCTGTCATCCCGGGATCACCCAACAGATATGGTCATGTCGATGCAGCTTGGCGCTGATGATTTTGTCCAAAAGCCCTTCCACTTCGAAGTCCTGATTGCCAAAATACAGGCAATACTCAGACGTGTCTATAACTATAGTGCCGTTCAGAATAACCTCAGGACCTGGTGCGGTGCAGCGGTTGATTTTGAAAAGAATACCGTTACAAATGAGAGCGGCTGCATAGAATTAACGAAAAATGAAATTTATATATTAAAGCTGCTGATAGAAAGAAAAAATCAAATTGTCAGCAGGGATGATATCATTAACAGCCTATGGGATGACAAACGATTCATTAGTGACAATACTCTTACGGTCAATATTAATAGACTCAGGAAGAAGCTTGATGAAATCGGGCTTGGCGCCGGGATCGAAACAAAGGTCGGCCAGGGATACATGGCAATTGAAGAGGATGCCCCGCATGTTTAGGAAATATATCAGGGAAAGGGTAAGCTGGATACTGCTTTTCGGTTTCCTTCAGCTGCTTGCTGCCTTTGTAGTATATATGGACTCGGCCATATCCCTTAAGCCCTTCCTATATTACACCTTTTTATCTGCCATCATTTTCACTGGGTTCATCTTTCTCCGTTATCAAAAAGAAACTCGATTTTACAGAGAAGTAGCCGAACGGGAAGATAATTTAGATCTTTCGAGCATACCGGAGTCTGAAAGCCCATTTGAAAAAATAGTGGAGTCGGGCCTGGTCAGCCAAACCGAACGGTTTAAACAGGAGTTTACCCGGAACTGGACACTTCTCGAGCAGGAAAAAGATGAACTGCTGTCCTGGATTCATGAAGTAAAAACACCCTTGACTGCCATGCATCTCATGATTGACCGGATTGGGGATCAGGATCTTAAATCGTCCCTGACGTATGAATGGCTTCGCATCCACCTTCTTCTTGATCAGCAGCTGCATCAAAAGCGGATTCCTTCTATGGAAAATGACTTGTATATTGAGATGATTCATCTCGAAGACATTCTATTCAGTGAAATCAAATCTCTGCAGTCCTGGTGCATGCAAAAAGGCATTGGCTTTGAAATGGAATTGGAAGAAACAGAAGCTCTGAGCGACGCGAAATGGCTCAGCTTTATCATTCGCCAGCTTTTAACCAACGCTGTAAAGTATAGTGAGAAATCAGACATTTCGATTTCGAGTTCCCAGCATGACGGTAAAATATCCTTGAGGATTCAGGATTTTGGCAGAGGCATCGATCAGAGGGATTTGCCGCGAATCTTTGAGAAGGGGTTCACATCTACTGCAAATCACCATGAGAACGCAGCAACAGGCTTGGGGTTATATTTAGCCAAAAAAGCCGCAGACCAGCTAAAAATTAAAATCCATGCGGAGTCTTATATAGGCAAAGGCACCATCATGACACTTGTCTTCCCAACCCGCAATGATTTCGTCAGCATAACAGGCATGTGACAAAAATGTCACATGCTTTTGCTGTTTGTTCGTTCAATCGAAGGAATTACATAGACGTAACCTTCTATACTTAAGCTATCAAAGAAAGGATGGTTACACATGTTTGTACTTGAAGCCAAAAAAATTCATAAAAGCTACGGCAATAAATTTAATAGGCAGGAAGTATTAAAAGGAATTGATTTAAAAATTGAAACGGGTGAATTTGTAAGCATTATGGGCTCTTCCGGTTCAGGGAAGACCACGCTCCTCAATGTACTCTCGTCTATTGACAGTGTTAGCGGCGGAGAAATCAAGATTGAAGAAAAGGAAATGACGAGACTGAAGGAAAAGCAGCTCGCCCAGTTCAGCAAGAAGCATCTCGGATTTATTTTTCAGGAATATAATCTCCTGGATACATTGACAGTGAAGGAAAATATCCTTCTCCCCCTTTCCATCAGCAATACACCCAAAAAAGAAGCTGATGAAAAGTTTGCAGAGGTTGCGGGTGAGCTCGGAATATTCGAGTTAAAGGATAAATACCCTAATGAAATTTCCGGCGGGCAAAAGCAGCGAACTTCCGCAGCACGTGCTTTCATTCATGAACCAAGCATCATTTTCGCGGATGAGCCGACAGGTGCGCTGGATTCGAAATCAGCATCAGACTTATTAAATAAGTTAAGTGACTTAAATCAGAAAAGGAAAGCAACGATCATCATGGTCACTCATGATCCTGTGGCGGCAAGCTTCTGCAGCCGGGTTATTTTCATCAAGGATGGCCAAATTTATACTCAGCTGAATAAGGGTGATCAATCAAGACAGGCTTTTTTCAAAGATATTATGAAAACACAAGGCGTATTGGGCGGTGTGCAGCATGAGCATTAATACGATCATCCTCCGTAATCTGAAAAAGAATCTGAAAAATTATTATCTCTATGTGTTTGCACTCATTTTCAGTGTCGCACTCTATTTCGCCTTTGTCACCCTCCAATATGATCCATCGATGTCTGAAGCAAAGGGCTCGATTAAGGGTGCAGCAGCAATCAAAACAGCCTCTATCCTGCTCGTGGCGATTGTTTCCATCTTTCTTCTGTACGCCAACACTATTTTTATCAAAAGGCGCAGCAAAGAAATCGGGCTTTTTCAGCTGATCGGAATGACAAAAAATGAAATTTTCAGGCTGCTTAGCCTGGAAAATCTCCTGCTGTATTTTGGTTCCTTGATCATTGGGATCTTTATCGGTTTTTCGGTATCGAAATTAATACTGATGGTCCTTTTTAAATTGACAGGTGTTGAAGGAATTGCATCATTGCACTTTTCAAGTGAGGCGCTTTTGCAGACTGTTATCGTCTTTACGGTTATTTATATTTTCATCATGCTGATGAACTTTGTTTTTATCAAAAGGCAAACCATTCTATCTTTATTCAGGGTGGTTTCGATTGCAGAAGGTAAAGTCAAAAAGCTGTCCATTTTGGAAATGATCCTGGGAGTGCTTGGTTTAGCCCTGATCATAACCGGCTATTATATCTCTTCCCTTTTATTTGGCGGGGATTTCACATCCATGAACGAACTGTTCCTCGCGATGGTTGTCATTCTTGCTTCCGTTATCATTGGAACCTACCTTTTCTATAAAGGATCGGTAAGCTTTATCGCCAGCCTGATCCGCAAAAGGAAAGATGGATACCTGAATGTTAACGAAGTGCTTTCATTGTCCTCCATCATGTTCCGCATGAAATCGAGTGCACTGCTTTTAACGATTATTACAACTGTGTCCGCCCTAGCGATCGGGCTGCTGTCATTAAGCTATATTTCTTACTACTCAGCGGAAAAATCTGCCCGGGATAGCCTCCCCTCCCACTTTTCATTCACTGACAAGGAAGATGCAGGGAAGTTTACCGGGAGCCTTCAAAAAGAGGGATTAGAATATAAGGAAAAAAGTATTGAGTTATTTCATGTGGATGCTAATATGGAGGACATTCTTGATGTCAATCTGGAAGAAATGAATTTTGATTCACCAAATATGATCCTGCCGGTTGTAAGCGAAACATCCATAGCTGGCATTAAGCTTTCTCCAAAGGAAACCGTACTTACAGGATATAATGATGCACTGCAGAAGTTCATGACGCTCAAAGACTCAGGAGAACTTGAGTTCCTGGGAAAAACAAACACGATTAAACAAAACTATTTAGGGTTAAAAAAAGATTTTGTTCTTCCGTTTTATTTTACATCAGGCGGGCTGCCGGTTGCTATTGTGGATGAGAAGGTATATGAAGAGCTGAAGGCTGACCTTAATCCTGAAATCCAGGATGAAGATTCGATTTTCATCGGAGTGGATATGAAAAATGAAAGCGATAAGGGAAAAGCCAATACACTCTTCAAAGAGATGGAATTCAGCGGCAGAGCCGATTCCCAGGAAGAGATGAGCACAAGGCAAAAAATGAACATGGGACTGATAATGTTTATTGTCGGTTTTCTCGGCTTAACCTTCCTGGTCACTTCAGGCTGCATTCTATATTTCAAACAAATGGATCAGAGTGAGGATGAAAAACCAAACTATACAATCCTGAGGAAACTTGGCTTTACACAGGGAGACCTGCTGCGCGGGATTCGTTCCAAAATGGCATTCAACTTTGGAATTCCGCTTATCGTCGGCCTTTTGCACAGCTACTTTGCCGTACAATCCGGGTGGTTCTTCTTCGGAAGCGAGCTTTGGATGCCGATGATCCTGGTTATGGCGCTTTACACGGTGCTTTATTCGATTTTCGGAATTTTGTCTGTGATTTATTCGAAAAAAGTGATAAAAGATGCACTTTAGAACGGAAAAACCGTTCAGGTATGCTTGCCTGAACGGTTTTTGATTTTAGTTATGTTTTATTTGCAGATTTCCAGAGCTTCTTTGCAAGTTTCCAATGTTTGTTTGCAAATTTTCTAAGTTTATTTGCTAATTACCGGATTTGTTTGCAATTTCTTTGGATTTATTTGCAAATTGCCTCATTTTATAACTTTCATTAGCTGTGATTCAACAATTAACTTATCCAGTTCCCGGCTTAATTTTAAGGTCTCTTCATCCGTTAGCCCCCTTGAATGTATGCATTCAATCATAGCCTGCCTGGTTTGTTCAATTGCCTTCAGTAAGTCCACTTTCTTATCCTTCCAGCAGCGGAATTCGGGATTTATACCTATTTACCAGCTCGCGGTTATGCTGTTCTGCTCCGTCTACATTGCCGCTTTTAAAGATAGGCGGTTCAAACCCGTTTTCAATCATCACTTCCACTGCTTCAGCCATCAGGCTGTTTACAATCGCAAAGCCAATAATAGATGAGGCGGAGCCAAACCGGATCCCCAAAGCTGAATGCTCCATCAATGCGTCCCCTGGTTCTATATGATTGTCGATCGCCAAATCCACAGATGAATATAGGTATTTTCCGTTTTTGTGCCGGGAGGATTGTGAATTTGCATAACGAGGGGATGTAATCCCAATGACGAATGCTCCACTCTCTTTTGAAATTTCAGCTACATCGATCGGGACTGGATTCCGTCCTGATGTGGATGCTACAATGACAACATCACCAGGCCGGATATCAGCACTCTCCATGAAGCTTCCCGCAAGATCATTTTGTTTTTCCATTAAAGAGGAACGGACCGCTCCTTTATGAAGCATTAAATCCTCTGCAAAAATAGGCTTAATCGGGGCCAGGCCTCCTGCCCGGTAAAAAAGCTCTTCCCCAAGCATATGAGAGTGTCCGCATCCAAATACATGAATAATTCCATTGCTTTGAATACACTCAGCCAAAGCATGGGCGGCATTTTTCATTTTTTGACTTTCTTCTTTTTCTAAAATGGTCAATAATTCTTTTATTTCATTCAGATATTTTGCAATCATTGCTACTATACCCCATTTATACCGAGACTTTTGATGCACTTAAAGCCGCTTCGTCAGCAATCACTTTCACGTTCGGATGATTTCTTAAGATGGATGCCGGGAATTGTTCATGAACACCATTTCCAAGAAGCTTTTGAATGGCATCTGCTTTTGCTTCGCCTGAAGCAAGAAGAAGGATCTCCCTGCTTTGCATGATTGTTGAGATGCCCATTGTAATGGCTTGAGTAGGCACCTCTTCGATTGTACTAAAAAACCTGGCATTGGCTTTAATAGTAGAATCTGCTAAATCAACAATATGAGTTTTAGATGAAAAAGGCGTTCCAGGCTCATTGAAGCCAATATGTCCATTATTGCCGATCCCTAAAATTTGCAGATCAATGCCGCCATGGTTCTTCAGCTTACTTTCATAATTACGGCATTCTTCTTCCAAATCCTCATGTGTACCGTTGGGGACAAAGGTATTTTCCTTCTGGATGTCCAGATGATTAAACAGTACCGAATCCATAAAATAACGGTAGCTTTGCGGATTTTCCCCAGAAAGACCAATATATTCATCCAGATTAAAAGTTGTCACATCTTTATATGATGTTTTGCTGCTCTGGTGATCTTCAATCAGCCTTTTATAGGTTCCGACAGGAGTGCTTCCGGTTGCCAATCCCAGTATGGCTTCAGGATGCTTTCGGACCTTCCTGATGATATAATCTGCTGCAGCTTTACTCATTTCTTCATAACTGGTTACTTTAATAATCTCCATTATGAGTTCCTCCTTGCTTAAAAAGCTGAATAAGAATATATTTGCACGTTTAAATGCAAAATATAGTAATTAAATAAACCCATTTATATTAAATATCGTATCACCGTAAAGTATAGTTGTCTATACCAATTATATTGTTAGAAAAGTCTTAACATAATAATGAAAATCCTTCTCTTTAGAATTTTTTCTTTCAAAATGGTATAGACAACTATATTTATATTTTGGTATGATTACGACAGTTTAGTAAAACGCTTTCTTATTCATTATTTTTTATTAAGGAGAGATCAATATGTTAGGATTCTTACAAAGAATTGGTAAAGCATTAATGCTTCCGATTGCCGTCCTGCCTGCCGCCGGTCTTCTGCTCCGCTTTGGACAAGATGATTTATTGGGCATTCCGTTTATCGCAAATGCCGGCAATGCCATTTTCGCCAACCTGGCACTTATTTTTGCCATCGGGGTTGCGATGGGATTCGCGAAGGACAATAATGGAGCAGCTGCCCTTTCAGGCGCCATCGGTTTTCTTGTATTAACCGAAGGGGCAATTGCCATCGATGAAAATATAAATATGGGAGTACTGGGCGGGATTATTGCCGGTATTATCGCTGGATTATTATATAACCGCTTCCATGATATTAAACTGCCGGATTGGCTCGGATTCTTCAGCGGCCGCCGCTTCGTTCCGATTATTACTTCCGTAACGATGATTCTTCTGGCTGCCATCGCAGGTTTTGCCTGGCCTCCAATCCAGGGTGCAATCGATTCACTGGGCAACTGGATTATTGGTCTCGGCGCATTGGGATCAGGTCTATTTGGATTCTTAAACCGCCTGCTTATTCCATTGGGTCTTCATCACGTATTGAACAGTTTATTCTGGTTCCAGTTCGGCGAATTTGAAGGAGTAAATGGAGATATTGCCCGCTTCTTCGCCGGAGACCCGTCAGCAGGCGCTTACATGACTGGATTCTTCCCTGTTATGATGTTCGGTCTTCCAGCTGCAGCATTTGCAATCATTGCAACAGCCAAGCCTGAAAAAAGAAAAGCTGTATCAGGAATGTTCATCGGTCTTGCGCTGACTTCATTCCTGACTGGTATTACAGAGCCAATCGAGTTCTCATTTATGTTTATTGCACCGCTTCTATATGGAGTGCACGCCATCTTAACCGGGGTTTCCATGTGGGTTACCTCTCTATTGGGCATCCGCGATGGTTTCACATTCTCAGCTGGCGCACTCGATTTTGCCCTGAACTTTAATATCGCTGAAAAGCCGCTGCTGCTTTTGGGAATTGGCGTCATCTACGCTGTTCTTTACTTCGTTATCTTCTACGCGTTAATAAAAGCGTTAGACCTGAAAACGCCTGGCCGTGAAGAGGACGAAGAAATCGTGGAAGATGAAGATGAACCTGTATCATCCGGCAGCAATAAGTACGAAGTCATGGCCAGCCACTTTATCAAAGATATTGGCGGTGCTGACAACATCACTTCCATTGATAACTGTGCGACACGCCTTCGTTTAAATATTGCTGATATGGAAAAAGTTAAGGAAAGTGCACTGAAGGCACATGGTGCTAAAGGAATCATGAAATTAAGCAAGACTAACCTTCAGATCATTGTGGGAACAGATGTAGAGTTTGTAGCAGATGAAATGAAGAAAATAAAGAAGTAATGATTAAAAAAACAGTGTCCCCTTCCGGACACTGTTTTTCTTATAGCAGCTTAATATCAGGAGGAAGCTTTGCAGAGCAGAGTATTTCCAGCTCCTTTATGCGCATTAAATTGTAAGAAGATCCCTCCATAAGCAATTGATCCGCAAATGCCGGATGGCACATGACTTCCACTGTTTCCCCGTCTTCTGCCTTATCCGCCAGCCTGCTGAAAAAGTCTTCCTGAATGCCATCTCCGTAAAAATCGAATAAGCATCTGTGAGAATAGCTTTTGACCCCTTCAATCACTTGCACGCCATTTACTCTGAAAGGGAGATCGTATTTTTTGGACAGGTATTGAACCACTGGGAGAAACTCTTCGCGTGTATGAACGTGGTGATGGCTATCCAAATGGGAAGGCGGAAGGCCAGCCCCGATAAAACGGTCAATTTGTGCAGACCACTCAAGCTCGAGCTCTTCTGCTGATATTCCGTCCAAATCTGCCTGAGATCTGAAGTATCCATCTTTATTCGTTAAAGTTTTTAAATCGGATAATAGCGGCTTCCCACATGTGAGGACTAAATGGACGCCAGTTCGTAAACCCGGGTATTGCCTGGCCATTGCCAGGGCCTGCTCTGTTCCGGGCATGTTCATCATCATGGTGGCGGAATTAACAATTCCAAATAGATGGCTGTGCAAAATTCCATAGTTAACTCCGGGACTGTAGCCGAAATCATCAGCATTGACGATGAGTTTGATCATGGTAATTTTCCTCCGCTAGCATAGCTGCAAGGCAGCACTAAACGATCTGCTGCCCTGCCAATTTTTACTTTAATTGCTCTGTTCGCTTTTTTATTGCGCTTTATTTACTTCATTTGCGTCTTCCGCTTGCTTTTTTTGCGCTTACGGGACCTGGCTGCGTCTTGATTTATTGAAATTGCGGCAAATAGGCACGATGGGCTTCGAGCATTTCATCAAGGATCTTTTTAGCTGTTTTATCGGAACCCACCAGCGGATTGATTGTCAGTGCCAGTAAAGCAGTATTGTAATCACCACTCAGGGCCGCTTCTATGGTCACCCTCTCAAAGGATTTAATAGATTGAACCAGCCCTCTGACTGCAACCGGGAGTTCACCGACCGCTATCGGCTTCGGTCCATCCTTCGTTATTACGCAGCTGACTTCAACGGCTGAATCAGACGGAAGGCCTGCAATGGCACCATTATTCCGGGTGTTAACCGGCTGTATATCCCTTTTATCAGTATATATCGAATGAATCAGCCTGCATGCTGCATCACTATAGTATGCCCCTCCCCTTTTTTCCAGCTGAGGAGGCTTTTCAGCAAGGTCTGGATTCTGATATAACTGGAACAGCTCTTCCTCGAGCTTTTTAACCACTTCAGCCCGGGTTCCGCCTTCTGATGCTGCCTTGACTTCTTCTTCCACCATTTCACGTGTCTTATAATAATAATTATGGTAAGGACAAGGAAGCACATTTAATGCCTGCAGAAATTCCGGTTCCCATCCCATTGCGTGGATATTTTTCATCGTGATCGAATGTTCTTTGTCCGTAAGCATTTTCAGCAGCTTTTCCTTGACGCTTACTCCATCGGCATAGACATCAAGTCCGTAGACAAGGTGATTAAGTCCGGCAAAATCAATCCTTACTCTGCTGTGTTCCACGTTCAATAAGTGGGCTGCCCCCATCTCCATCCCAATCGGCACGTTGCATAAACCAACCACTTTTTTGATATTGCTGTACCGCAGGACTGCTTCTGTTATCATTCCTGCGGGATTGGTAAAATTGATGAGCCATGCATTGGGGCACAATTCCTCCATTTCACGGCAGATCTCCATAATGACTGGAATCGTTCTGAGTGCCTTGAAAAATCCTCCCGGGCCATTCGTTTCCTGGCCCAGCACTCCATATTTCAGCGGAATTCGCTCGTCTTTTGCTCTAGCATCCAAAAGCCCGACACGGAATTGGGTTGTAACAAAATCGGCATTCGTAAGCGCTTTTTTCCTATCTAATGTAAGCTGAATCTGTATGGGAACCCCGGCTTTTTCAACCATCCGTTTCGCTAATTGGCCAACTATCTCGAGCTTTTTCCTTCCTTCCTCCACATCCACAAGCCAAATTTCCCTGACAGGCAATTCCTGATGTCTTTTAATAAAGCCTTCAATTAATTCAGGTGTATAGCTTGAACCTCCGCCTATTACAGCTATTTTTATACTATCTGGTTGCTTTGCCATTCGTTACCCTCTCTTAGTTAAGTTTCTTGTATAAGTCGATAAATTCCTGCGCCATGTCTTTGACAGTCAGGGCATTCATCAAATGATCCTGGGCATGGACAAGAATGATGGGCAGATCGATTTGATTCCCGGATGCCTCGCCCTGAATTAACTCAGTTTGATGTCTGTGTGCCAGCACAAACTCCTCCTCTGCTTCCCGGATTTTTGCTTCCGCTGCTTCGAACTTTCCGGCCTTTGCTTTCTGGATGGATTCCATTGCCAGACTTCTGGCATTCCCGCTGTGCAAAATAAGCTGAAATGATATTTGATAAAGCTTTTCTTTATCCATTCATTAACCCGCCTAACCTTGAATTGTTGGTGTTTGTTCCGGCTGCACCTGCTTCAGTTTCTTTTCGTCCATTTTCCCTGTTATATAGACGAATGGAAGATAGATGACAATGGAAATAGCTAAATTCACAAGTGCCAGCACTGCACCGGAAATATGTCCTCCTGTAGCAAGATAGCCGCCAATTCCTGCAGGCGTCACCCAAGGGATGCTTGCCACAACGACCGGATAAACAAGGCCCCATTTTATCGCAAGATATGCCACTACAGTCATAATGACAGGTGCCGAAATAAATGGTATTAGCCAGATTGGATTTAACACGATCGGAAGACCGAATAATAATGGTTCATTGATTTGAAAGATTCCTGGCGGCGTTCCCAATGCCAGCATTTGCTTGTGCCTCTTTCGTCCTGCAATAAACATGGCAATGATAAGGCCCAGCGTTGCCCCGGAGCCGCCTAGATATACGAAGGCATCCAGGAAAGGACCTGCCAAAATGGCATACTTATCAAGATCCGCCACACCCTGAGCATACAAATCTGTATTTTTGGTTCCGAGAGATGTGAATAAAGGCGTTGTAACACCTCCAAGAATATTAGGCCCATGGAGACCAACCGCCCAGAAGCCATGCACCAGAAAGACAATAAGGATCGCAAATGGCAATGAATCAGCTGCATTTGTCAAAGGTGCGACCAGGGTGGCATTGAGCCAGTCATTCAAAAATTCCCCATTTGTCATTTTTCTGAACAGTAGGCCTGCCACCCCAAATACGAAAATCGTCAGCATGCCCGGCACCAATTTGGCAAAAGCCCCTGCGACAGCTGGAGGGACTCCATCCGGCAGTTTGATAATAAACGCTTTTACTCTTGTCAGTCGTATAAATAATTCGGTTGCAAGAAGGGCTACCACAATCCCTGTAAACAAAGCCGTAGCATTAAAGTATCCATAGCCAATGAACCCCCAGACACCTTCTGTATCAGGCACCTGGCCAACCTGAGGGATTAAGAGGAAGAAGCATGCTGCAGCAACCAGCATCGCCTCGAATCCATCATCCCCATAGGATTTGGCAAGCCTGTGGGATATGCCAAACACGGCGAATATGGTTAAGAAGGCAAACGTGCCCCACCAGATATCTCCGCCCAGTGTTTTCCAGGATTCGCCGAAAATGCTTTCCATGAGTCTGCCGTACGGCTTAATGATTTCCCCCAAATTATTAAATAGAACAGCAAATGATCCTACCATCGTGATGGCGATCATCCCGATCAAGGCATCCCGGATAGCAAGCAAATGCCTGTTATTGCCGAATTTCATAGCATAAGGCATGATATATTTCTCAATAAACGTCATCATCACTATTCACCCTTTATTAATGAAATAGCTTGCTTTAATACTTCCTCGCCATTGCATAAGCCATAATGCATAGGGTTTATGGGAGCTACAGGAATCCTGCCGCCTGCCTCCTTCTTCAATTGCTCGGTCATAAACCGAATCTGCGGTCCAAGCAGCAGGACATCTGCCGAATCAATATGATTTCTAACCTCCCCGTTGCCAATAGCCCAAATTTTACAGTCGATTCCCTGGCTTTCAGCACTTGCCTGCATTTTTGTCACTAGAAGACTAGTAGACATTCCA
Organism: Cytobacillus sp.; assembly: GCF_964223445.1. NCBI lineage: Bacteria > Bacillati > Bacillota > Bacilli > Caryophanales > Bacillaceae > Cytobacillus > Cytobacillus sp. The sequence continues at coordinate 1,611 of NZ_CAXQGS010000131.1, read as the reverse complement.
GCCGAACAGCATAACAAAATATTCATAATTGACCCCCTTTTTCTGTAAGCGATTTCAAAATAATAGAATGATTGCTTATCCTAATAGTACCATCAATAAAACAGATTATTCAGTTAATTTAAACGAAAAACATTCCTTTTTTGAAGTCATTCACCCCCCTTCAATATTCTATGCTTGAAATCAATTGTAATGACAAATATATATTTTTTCAATACATTTTTAAAATTTGTTATTACAAATTATTTTATAATTGATATGACAATAAGTTTTATGGAATAATAGAAAGAAGAACAGAGTAGGAGGAACGGGTATGAAAGACGGTTTCACCGAGGATAGTGCCCTGCACTTGAAGGTTAAAGAAAGCATTCTTGAACTTATTCGAAATGGAGAATACAAACCGGATACAAAATTGCCGACAGAAGCGGAGTTTTGTGAAAAATATGGAGTCAGCCGGACGACCATTAGAACAGCACTCCAGCAGCTGAGCACAGAGGGCCATATTTATCGCCAGCAAGGCAGAGGCACTTTTGTATCAAGCAATAAAGTTAAGCAGCGGCTGACTTCTACAGTCGAAAACTTTTCAAAGCAATTGGCAATGCAGGGGAAAAACCCGCTTATAAAAGTAATAAATCTGGAAGTGATCCCTGCCGATCCCTTCTTAGCAGATGTTTTTGAGCTGTCAGAAGGCGATCCCGTAAATGTTCTCGAGCGGATCAGATATGCGGATGACGAGCCGCTTCAATATGAAAAAGCCTTTCTGCCATGGAAAAAGACCCCCAGCTTGAACCGGCAGGCCTGTGAAAAATCCTTATACAATTTGCTGCAGACTCAATACAACTTAAAAATCCAAAAGACCGTCGAGCATTTAGAAATTTCATTCCCGGAAGATGAAATTAGCGACCTGTTAAAAATCAAACCTGAAACACCGTGTTTCGCTCTTGAAACCTTTGCCCATATTGAAGACGGAAGCCTGATCGAGTATTCGAAAACGATGTTCCGCGGGGACTATGCTCATTTTATTATTGAACGGAATTATGAATAAAAGGTAGGCGGAGGCTACTGTAAATGCGGGAACTCTATTGTTGGCTGCAGAGGTGCAGCTGAATTGGGCAGCGTGATCTTTTTGGCTTTTTTGTTGAATGCGTGCCTGATTCGGACACCTTCTTCTCCCTTTTGGCCTTCGCTGTCCGAATGCGTGCCTAATTCGGACACCTTCTTCTCCCTTTTGGCCTTTCCTGTCCGAATACGTGTCTAATTCGGACACCTTCAACTTCCATTTGACCTTTGCTGTCCGAATGCGTGTCTAATTCGGACACCTTCTTCTCCCTTTTGACCTTTCCTGTCCGAATGCATGCTTAATTCGGACACCTTCTTCTCCCTTTTGACCTTTCCTGTCCGAATGCACGCCTGGTTCGGACACCTTCTTCTCCCTTTTGGCCTTTTCTGTCCGAATGCGTGCTTAATTCGGACACCTTCTTCTCCCTTTTGACCTTTCCTATCCGGTAGTAGTAGTAGTAGTAGTAGTAGTAGTAGTAGTAGTAGTAGTAGTAGTAGTATTAGTAGTAGTAGTGGCAGTAGTAGTAGCAGTAGTAGTAGTAGTAGTAGTGGTAG
>NZ_CAXQGS010000130.1:0-21006 GCF_964223445.1 Cytobacillus sp. | reverse complement strand
TCTCATTAAGAAAATGCTGTAGTCAACGCCAAGCGCGACCAAAATAACAAATGCAAAGAATGGAACCGCCCAGCTGATGCCCGAATATCCAAGCAAATTCACGAAAATTGCTTCATTCATTGCCATACTTGTATAGTAGGTCAAAATCAATGAACCAATTAAATAGATTGGCATTATGATAGACCTGAAAAGGAACACAAGAATAATCGAAATACCAAGCAGCATCAATACAACTGTACGGGAATAATCCTGATCTGACATCGTACTCAAATCAGCATTTGTGCTTGTAATCCCGCCTACTGCGACAACCGCGTTTTCAAGCTTAGTATCTTTAGTGGCTCTTTCCACAGCTGCTTTGATCTCATCCACCTGATTAATAGCTTCGTTGGAATATGGATTTGCTTCAAGCACCACATCCATTGTCATAACTTTACGATCCTCTGATAAATAGACATCAAATACCTGGGCAAACTCTTCATCCTCCAGAACTTCAGGCGGCAGATAGAAACCATCCATGTTTTCCGAATTCGATAGGCCTGCCAGATAATCCTGTGCCGAACCGAGACCTTCGGACACCTGTTCCAGTCCATCTGCACTCTGGCCAAGACCATCTGTCAGCTGGCTGATTTGTCCTCCAAGATCGCCGAATCCTGCCAGCAGCTGTTCCTGCCCGCCATTGATTCCTGCTAAACCATTTGTCAGCTTCGGAAAATTATTGACGATTTGCCCCTGGCCGTCAGCAAGCTGATTGAGGCCTGCCTGCTGGGCTTCGATTCCATCGATTAGCTGCTGGAGTCCTGCAGAAAGATTTGATTGTTCATTTAAAATCACACCAAATCCATTATTTGCTTCTGCTATTCCACTATTTAACTGTGTTAGCCCCGAATTTAACTCCGTTAAGGCCCCAGTAAGTTCACCAAGGTTCTTTTGAATAGCCTGTTTGTATGTTTGGTAGGTTCGATCTGTTTCTAAGTCATAATTTGCCTCTAGATGCTTATACAAGTTATCATTAGCTGCACTAATTTCACCAAGTCCTGAACCCACCTTGGCATATCCAGCTTGCAGCTGGGTTAACCCCTCTTGAGTAACCTGGTAACCATTTAATAGTTTTTGATAATTAGCTGTGAGTTTTTCCACTCCAGCCTTGGATTTTTCCAAACCATCTTTAATTTGATCTGAACCCGCAGACCCCTGACGAATACCATCTTCAATTTTAGCAAGGTTAGTTTGTATCTCACCAAGGCCGGACTTGATTTCATTGGTACCAGAAATCAAATCGTTGATTCCTTTTGTGGCATTCTGCAGCTCAGGCTCTGATTTGGACAGTTCGCTGCTTGCTTCATTTAAGCCGTCTGAAATTTTATTTAACCCGTCCTTACCTTCTCCAAGGCCTTCTTCAAGAGTCTCAGCTTGTTTGGCAACAAAGAAGTCTTCGAGTGGGTCTCCAGTTGGTCTTGTGACAGAGCGGACTGTATCCACCAGATCTACTTTTTCAACCTCTCGGCTAATTTTTTCAGCCAGGCCTATATATTCAGCCGAGTCCATTTCCTCATCGTTTTTCAGGACGATTTGCGTTGGCATGGATTCTCCTGGCCCAAAGCTGTCAGCAATGGCATTAAACGCCTTAATGGAATTAACATCTCCGCCGATTTCCTCCAGGGAGTTGTAAGAAAGTTCTCCGTCATATGTCACCAGGAACGGCACACAAACGGCTGCCACTATAAGCAATGCCAGGAATGGACGCGCCAGCGAGAATCGGCCGACCGTTCCCCATAGCCTGCTTTCTCCATGCTCGGCACTCTTCTTTGAAGGCCAGAAAATTTTCTGTCCCAGCACCGCCATAAAGAATGGCACGATGGTAAATAAAGCAATTAATAATATTGCTACACCAATGGCCACAGCTGCTGCTGACTGATAAAGAATAAACTGCGAGAAGCCAATTGCAGCAAAGCCAATCATAACAGCCAAACCGCTGAAGAATACTGTGCGGCCCGCATTTCGGTATGTTGCCACAATGGCGTCCGCTGTGCTTTCATTATAGGAAAGTTCTTCTTTAAAACGGCTCAGCAGCAGGATACAATAGTCTGTTCCAATCCCAAACAGAATCGCAACAAGGAAAATCTGGGTATAGTTCGAAATCGGGAAATCCAGCCTATCGACTAAAAATGCCACTATGGACTGTGAGGCAAGATAGGTGAATCCCACTGTCATCAGCGGGATAATTGGTGCAACCACTGATCGGAATACCAGAAGCAAAACAACCAGAATAAAGACGACTGTGATTCCTTCTGTCTTTTTCAGTCCTTCCTGGGAACTGTTCATGAGATCTTCATTGATCAGCCATTCACTCGTATAATAATGATCTACCTTTACATCATCAATAGCTGAATAAAGCTCTTCACTCAGCTCCGCTGGCTCACGGTCATTCCAGCTTACATTGACTGAAGCCAGAATCGACTTGCCATCTTCTGAAACAAGCTGTTCTTTCAAGCTTTCTTCATTAAAATGGGTAAGAATTTCTGTAATTCCCATTTCGCCGCTTTTTTCTTCAAGCGTCCGGATAGCTTTCTCCGCTTCTTTGATTTCTTCTCCAGTAAGCTTTTTATCATTATGAAAAACAAGTGCAACCTGGGTCTCATCCCCTCCGCCTTCCTGCTTCTGCACTTCCTGCATGATATCCCCGGCAAGTGTGGATGAATACTCTTCAGGCACAGTAATCTGCCCTTTATCACGGACCAGATCTGCCATGTTTGGCGCTGCCATTAACAAGCCGGCAGCCACTGCGATCCAAACGACAATGACAAGCCATTTTCTTTTAATAATTGAATACACTCTTTAATCCCCCGCTTTGTTTTCTGATAAAGTGAAACTTCAATCAGTGGGGTTCTCTCCCCCCGCTGACTGTTTGCTGAGGCCCACAGGAAGTGAGTCACAAAGGTGTTGCCACAGGAAGTGGCGTTCTCTAGTCTTTGTCCCTCTTTCGGGGCTATACGCGCAGTTTGGCTTCCGCTCATACTCCTTCGATTGCTCCTGAGTCTAGAACGGGAGTCTTACTGACTGTTAGACTGCGATAGTACTTTATCCAATTTTTCAAAGGTTTCAATGAACTGCTGAATTTCGGCCTGATCAAATCTATTTATCAGTGATTCTACAAGGTTATGAATCTTTTCTTCTGCTTTGATGTACAACTCATTCCCTTTTTCGGTAAGAGTCAGATAGACAACCCTGCGATCATTTTCATCTCGTGTTCGCTGAATCAGCCCTTTTTCCCACATACGCGTGATCATCGCCGTAATCGCACTCTTTTTCACGTCAAACACTTCAGCAAGCTCTGAGGAAGTACAAGAACCCACCTGATTTATGTACCTCAGTGTAAAATGCTGGTCATTGGTCAAATCGCTGCCAATCTGATTTTTCACAAGTGACGCAGCCTTTTTCTCCACGGAAAAAGAAACGGCAATATACCGGTCGACCAAGTCCTTAATATTTGGCATATTCACTTATATATTCACCTCACGGAGTAATTATTCTACCATTTAACTGTTCAACTGTTTAACTATTAACGTAGTTAACTTTAATACAGGGAAAGTTCGTTGTCAATTAAACTTCATCAAAAGGAATAAAATAACGTTTCCCTTTTTTATCTCCTGTACTTACTCTGCAAGATTGCTTAAGCATCCGCTTTGCAGTATCACTGGATAGGCTGCCCAAAAAATATCTGGCCTCTTTATTTGTTATTGTGGGACTAATCAGGAGGGCATAATCATTTAATGCCTGAATATGTGCATCTTTTGAAACATGGCTGCATGCAAGGCATTTCCAGTTGCCATGGACCCTGTTCATAGGAAACGATAAACAGCTAGGACATTGAATACCCTTTATCAAGTCAGTTTTCTGTATTGCATATCTTTGAAAAATATCAATTTCTGCTGGAGTATGGTCAGCTATTAGGCGTGAATATAACTTCTTGAGCTGTCTTGCATTGAGGAACGAGGATGTAAATTTCTTTTCATAGAATCTCATTTTGCTGATGATATCCAAAGAGGGGATTACTAAATATGGGGTTATTTTATCGCGGGGATCGAATTTAATTACAGTGTGTTCATTTGCCATAACAACGAGTGGTTCAATCGGAAGGACAGGGAAACGGTACCTAACGAGCCAATTCTTTAAATCCTCTGCCTGCCGTTTTACCTGTGCCACCGGGTCGGCAAAGCCTTCCTCCTTACCCTCAATGGTCCGGATAATTTGTTTAAATGAGGAATTGAAGAAGATAGATCCTGAAATATTTTTCACTTCGAGAAAAGAAATAAAAAAAGGGGTAAGGAGCAGGACATCAATTTGGAAGAAATGCCTGCCATTCGAAAGTCTCAAATCATGGAATATTAAATAATCCTTGCCGGGGAGGTAGCTCAAGGGAAATTCAAGAAGTTTTTCACCTATATATCCAGCCCTTTGTCTGTCATAATCTGTTTTTATCAAAGAGTATTTTGGATGACCTTCCGGCAATCTTTTCAATAATGTCTCCAATTTAACCAGAAAGATTGGTTTTGCCCTAGATTTTGCAATCAATTTATCACTCCTCTATTAATTTTTATAAAAAGAATTCGACTTTTCAGCAACCATTTCCTTTATTTGAATGACCGATCTGCTAAAAATTGATTTTTTCAGCGAAATTTAGAATATATCGGTGATATAACATTTTTATCAGCGAAATCTGAGATATATCAGCTAAACCTGACATTTTATCAGCTAAACCAAAAACAGTCCCCCCATTCGGAGGACTGCTGCATTTCAGGAAAAAATTCTTCCAGTTCTTCCTAAGCAAGAACCTTTGAAGCTGGATCTACTGCTTGCTCACCCATTAAGTCTGGCTTTGGGACTACTGTTGCTGCCATTTTTCCGTCTTGCCATAGACTGCACTGCAACAATGGCAATCATCGATAATTTTAATTTCCATCAAAAAAGACCCCATCTTTGGAGCCTTGTCGGTTAAAATTCGATTTGAATCTTTTCTGCATCTTCAATCTTGTTCCCATCAGCACTAAACACATCGCTAGTGGTGATATCGAAATGTGTCAGATCCGATTTTTCTATAATAAAGCCAACATTGCCATCTTTGGTTTCGTTTGGCCCGATTTCTTCGGTTAGCCCATCAAGGTAAATATCCTTTTCCCATGTTACTTGCTCACCTTTACTTGTTTCAAGGATGGCTGCCGGGGCAAAGTTCACTTTTTGATCAGAAGTGTTCTTTATTTCAACAAAGACTTTAACAAAGTCGAATTCCTCGTCATGAGTCAGGGTGTGAAAATAATCCACTAAGCTGTAGTCTGGCTTCAAATGCATTACTTTTGCGTCTGTCACTTTCATTTCAATTGGGCCGATGCTGTAAGTTCCATTAACGTATTTTACTTTTTTCAAAGTAAGTTCACCTTTTTCGTCCAGGTGAGTCTGTCCTGCTTTTTTCAACTGCCGATCATCCGGAACCTGAGGGTTTGGTGCATAATTTTTCACAGCTTCACTTTCTTCCGGAGCTTCTGCACTTACATCAGAAGGCTGTTTCGGCGCGCCCGAGCAGCCAAATAAAACAAACGATAAGAGAGCAAGCATTGTGATCAGTTTTTTCATGATGATCCCCCTTTTATAGTGTAAAAAGTTCCCGCTGCTCCTTGAAAGCAGCGGGAGATTATACATTATTTATCTCCAACCTTTACATTGGACTTCAATATTTCAAAAATCAATTTAGCATGGTCTGTATTTTCGATTTGTCCTGCAAAGCGGTCGCTTGAAGGGCCAAATGCATATACCGGCACGTCTTCACCAGTATGGCCGCCAGTTGTCCAGCCAGTATGGGAGCGCTCGTTGAAGATTTCCTCAATCGCGTTATCAATCTCTGTTACATTCTTCGTTTCAGCAGCATCTTTAACAGATTGGATCTCTTCACCAGTTAAATCGAGGTCGATATACTGGTTCAACGTTTTTTCTGCATCCGCACCTTTTGCAATTTCCGCTGCCATAAAGTCAGGTGTACGCTTTGCTGCTTTAATTGGCTCGCTGAACCAATTGTAGATGCCATCAGAACCGATGGAATAGCCGCCAGTTGAGTGGTCAGCAGTTGCAACAACAAGGGTATGCTTGTCCTTTTTCGCAAAATCAATGGCTGCTTTGAATGCCTTTTCGAAGTCTTTCATTTCGCTCATTGCCCCAACAATATCATTATCATGGCCAGCCCAGTCTACCTGACTGCCTTCTACCATCAGGAAGAAGCCGTCTTTATCCTTGTTCAGACGCTGGATTGCAGAAGTAGTCATTTCTTCCAATGAAGGAGTGTCTTCTGTGCGGTCAATCATTTTTGGCAGGCCACGCTCTGCAAATAAACCAAGAACCTGCTCATTGTCATCCGCTAATAACTGCTCGCGGTCTGTTACATAGCTAAATCCATCCTTCTTAAACTCTTCTGTAAGATTTCTGTCATTACGGACAAATAAATCTGTGCCTCCGCCAAGAAGAACATCTACCTTATGGTCGCCATTGATAAGCTCATCATAGTAATCATCCGCAATGGCATTCATATTCTTGCGGCTTTCGTCATGGGAGCCGAATGATGCAGGAGTCGCATGCGTAATTTCAGACGTTGCAACAAGTCCTGTTGCTTTTCCTTTCTCTTTTGCTGCTTCCAAAACGGTTTTCACTTCTGAGCCATCGTTATCTACGGCAATCGCATTGTTATAAGTTTTAATGCCTGCAGACATTGCTGTTGCTGCAGATGCGGAATCTGTTACATTTTGTTCCGGATCTTCCGGGTAAGTCATTTGCTGACCGACCAAATATTTATCCAGCTCGGAACGTTCAACAAATTTTGTGCTTGGGTCGTCTTTTAAATAACGGTATGCAGACGTATAAGATACGCCCATTCCATCACCGATAAGGAAAATAACATTTTTGATCTCTCTTTTATCTGATTGTCCTTTAGCTTCTGTTTGCTGAACTGTACCCATTAGTCCTCCAAACGCAACTGCAGAAGCGGCAAGAACCGGAATTGCTTTTTTTGTAAATTGCTTTAATGTCATTGAATGAACCTCCTTGTTGTTAACTTACATGTAAAAGTATAGAGACATAGTGTAAATAAAGAATTAATAGAGTGTAAAAATGATATAAACATATGTAAAGATACTATCTTTGCTTTCCAAAATCTTTTTATGTAAAATTCATAAAAAGACGATAGGAACGAAGGGGAGATTTTGATGAAGGTTTTGGCCCTGCTGGGAAGCACAAGAGAAAATGGCAACTCTGAATTCTTGGCAAAAAAAATAGTAGAAGGTACTGATCACACCCTGGTAAAATTATCAGATCTGCATATCGAACCGATTGTGGATAAGAGGCATGCGGATGGGGGCTTTACACCGGTTGATGACGACTATGAACAATTAGTGCAGCATATGTTGTCACATGATGTATTTGTATTCGCCACCCCTTTATACTGGTATGGCATGAGTGGTCCGATGAAGGATTTCTTTGATCGCTGGTCACAGTATCTAAGGGATGAACGCTTTAACCTGAAAGAAGAGCTGGCAAAGAAGAAAGCTTACGTTGTAATTACAGGCGGCAGCAGTGCTAAAGTAAAGGGACTTCCCCTTGTTCAGCAATTTCAATATATCTGTGAGTTTGTGGGCATGGAGCTTGAAGACTATATCATTGGAAGTGGAGTAAAGCCGGGAGAAGTTAAAGAGGACACTCTTGCTTTAACGAAGGCCGAACAGTGGAATACATTCTTTTCAAAATAAAAAGGCGGACTCATGGTTCCGCCTTTTTTACATATCATGATTCCTGCCTTACCCTGGAATCTTTTTTCAGCTGATTTTCCCCATCAGGGTCTATATATAATTTCCTGCTTGGCATAGCGACATAAACACGCTCATTTTCAAGAATATCCATGATCTCAAAATTGATTTCTTCCTTAATTTTCAGGAATTCGCCCCAATTTGTCGTTTTGGTAAAGAAGTAAAGGAAGATATCGAGCCCATTTTCTTTGTAGTCGTCAAAGGTCACAAGAATGGTTTCCGGATGAATATCCGGATGATTTTTTAAAAGATACTCGATCTGCCCTACCACATTCGCCATTTGATCTTTAGTCGTATCATGAGTAACGCGCAATCTGAAGCTGATTTGCCTTTTCCCCATCTTGCTCCAGTTTGTAATCGATTCATTTGCTAAAGTAGCATTAGGAACTGTGACCAGCGCCTGTGCAAATGTCCTTACCCTGGTGCTTCGAAAAGAAATATCTTCAACCGTTCCCTCGACACTTGGGGTCATAATCCAATCGCCAATCGTGAACGGCTTTTCCGTAATAATGACAAATCCGCCAAACAAATTGCCCAGTACATCCTTGGCAGCAAAAGCAATGGCGACTCCGCCTAATCCAAGCCCCGCCACAAAGCCATTCACATCATAATCAAACTCCTGGGCAACCACGCTAATACTGATTGCCACAATAACAACTCTCAAGGCCTTTGAAATGAAAGGAATGAGAATATCATCAATTTCCAGATCGTACTTAACCTTAAGACTGGTAAAAAGGGCAGATGATGCAGCTGCCATATTGTACAAACCCCAGGTAATCATGATGATAACTGAAGCCCTAATAACATCTAAAAATAAAGAATTATGCTGGTTTAAGTAAGGAAAATAACCGACAGAAACATAGATTCCTATAATGATAAATAACCACTGAATCGGCTTTTGAAATGAAACAAAAATATGGGAGAAAAAGTCATTTGGCGCTTTTCTGCTGAGCCTTAATAATAGTGTAAATACATATTTGGTGAAAAGCTTCCTGAAAATGAGAAACAGCAGGAAAATCCCAATTGATATTCCCAGGTCCACCAATATATCTTCTTTCATGTAAGTTTCCCAGAACATATGAATAACCTCCTTGATGCTATTTGTTATCATAACATAATTCTATAAGACAGGTTATCATACGATATTCCCTAAAAAACAGATTGGAAAAACCTTCTCTTCATCCGAGGAGCATTCCCAGTTCAATCCCCAGAAGAGCCAGAAGGATTCCTCCGCCATAGCTCAATACATTATAAAGAATGAGCTCTTTTTTCCTTTTATCTATGTGGAGCTGTATAGCTTCCAGCTTGAATGTTGAAAAAGTGGTGAATGCCCCCATGAATCCTGTGCCAAGCAGCATAAAAAGACTGCCTTCTATTCCTGAGCCCACCAGGATTCCAAGAAGAAGGGAACCAATTAAGTTAATAACAAGCGTGGCTGCAGGGAACCTCGAAACAATCCTTGTATTTATAACCTGACTGACCCACAGCCTAGATATTGCTCCAAAGAAACCGCCTATCCCCACCAGAAGAACATGAAACGTACTCATCCAGTTTCTTCTCCTTTCCTGACCTGGAATCCCAATCGGCTCATCCATAATCCGCCAAATATGCTGGCTGCAATATACAAAACTGCCAGAGCTGTCTTTCCATCGAGAAAGAGTGTTACCGTTTCAACGCTTAATGTAGAAAAAGTGGTAAAGGAGCCAACAAAACCTGTTCCCAGAGCTGTTTTTAAATGGGCTGGCAAGGAAAAACGCACAAGCATCCCCGTCATCAGCCAAGCGAGAAGAAAACTTCCCAGCAGATTAACCGTCAAAGTAGCAAATGGAAAAACGGCATTTTCATGAAAGAGAAAAACACCTGTGCTGTACCTTAAAGAGGCACCCAAAAATCCTGCAGCCCCAACCCATAAGTAAACCATCTCCATCCCCTCCATTTCTCTTAGTTTGTCCAAAATAAAAAGACTCCTGTCAGTTACCACTGACAGGAGTCATTAGCCATAAGGCGGTTAAAGGTGAACTCCATCACCTAAAAAGACGTATCTTTACTAACACTATAAAACATTTGAACAAGGATTAAAAGCCCTTTATTCATGGATCAATATGTATTCCCTTTTTTATAAAAAACACTGAAAGAAGCAGCCCATATAACAGATGGCCAAAAAGCCAAAAAACTATGGCAGATATAGATGTAAGTTCAGGGGTTCGATCAGATAATGCAGTCGTTGGATAAAGCAGAACTCCTATGAAAAAGGTTATTAATAAAGTGCGGACGATGATCTGGAACCTGTTCCAGCGGTATTTTCTTATTAATAATAATAAGCTGACTGCTAAAACGGCAGAAATGATCAGATGAAATACAAATTCGATTAATTCGGGTAAATGATAGTTTTTCAAAATAGGGAAGTAATCCACATTTAAAAGCAATGTATACACTTTTACTCCAGAGGTTATCTCAATCATTTTCAGGAATAGCCCCAGGAATGTTCCAGATAGCAGTCCCGTAAATGCACCCTTCGCCCAAAGTCTCCGCATATTTTTATCCTATCCTTCCCATTTAATGCAGGATCATACGAAAAGAATATTACTATTTATGATATTCCGTGAACTGGCCTATCTTAAGTCCAGCTTTGGACTGTCTGATAAAGTCCTGGATTTCCTCAATTGTTAACCCCAGCTGTTTTTGCTGTCATTAATAGCTCTACCCATTCTTTATCCATTTTCCCCTCACAGATTTCCATTCCCTTTCCACTCTCCCGTAAAGATTCTGTTCCCTCAGAAGTCTTCATTGAGTGCTGCTTTTATAAATCATTCCATATAGGAATAATTGGACAATTTCTTTTGCTAAACCTTCTGGAGTTTTTAACCCATTGAATAATTTTGTCAATGTCACGCGTTCAATAATTCCCGTCAGACTTTCAGCGACAGTTCCCATATCAATATCTTCCCTGAAGTATCCTGCTTGCTGTTCTGATAGGAGGTTGGCTTCAATTTGACCAGCTAGTATCTCTTTAAATTCCTCGGCATCCGGGGCCATGAAAAAACCGATGCGGGTCAAATTTTGATTGTCCATTAGAAATTTAAAAATAGCAGAGAGGCCTGAGGTTATTCGTTCTGGCAATGCAGGTAAATCAATGCCAGATTCCACACGGCTATTGGACGTAAGTTCGGAAAGCCTTGCACGAAACAGATCGACAAGTTCTTGAAATATAGCGTCTTTGCTTTCAAAGTACAGGTAAAAAGAAGGCTGTGTAAGACCTGCCCTTTTCACAATCTCGCTTATTTTTGTATGAAAATATCCCTTTTGCGCAAATTCCTCCGCGGCAATTTCAAGAAGCATTGCGCGGCTCTGCTCCCCGCAGGCCCCTTTTTTCCGTCCTCTTTGTCCCATAAATAACAGCTCCGTCTGCATTATATTACTCATAAGTATTATCCACTATCACATTTGGGAAAGTCAACCAATTATCCGAATTTTTTATAATATATGGAAAATTTATGTTATTATTAAAAAAGGGAACATGTATTCTTATTTTACACTAGTGGATGTGAAATGGAAAGTTACGGAAGTTCATTTTATAGGCGAAATAGAAAACTTTTTTGAGGAAGAAATTTTAAAAAAAGACAATAAAAAACCACCAAATATGTATTTGGTGGAGACGGAGGGAGTCGAACCCTCGTCCAGAAATATCGGCACTTAAGCTTCTACGAGTGTAGTCGATATATTCGCGATTCGCTGATCCTTATGCCTATCGACGGGCGTCCGGCCAGCTAGCCTGGTTGTTCTCTTCCTTCATCCTCAGGCGGTGGAATCCGGCGTAGCCCACTAAGAGTGAGTCCGCTACCCTACCACATGGGCGATGGAGGGGCGAACCGCTAAAGGCCTATTAGGCAGCTAAAGCGAAGTTGTTTTGAGTTTTGCCAGTTATTGGCTTTGACGTTTTAACGAGGCCGATCCCCTCGACTCGCAACCTAAGCTCGAACTATCCCTGTCGAATCCGTAGCGTCCCCATTATAATAGGTCTGCGTCGAATCTTATTCAGCACGCTGACGTTCGGATCAGCTCGAAATAGATGAGCTAAAGATTGTGTCACTCGCTGTTACAATTACTATTATAGCACACTGAGCTAATTTTTCAATTGTAAGGTTCTGGATTTACATTTTCTGCCTTTCGCGGAAAGCACGCTCTACTTCACGCTTGGCTTCTTTCTTCTTCAGATCTTCACGCTTGTCATATTTCTTTTTACCCCTTGCCAGTCCAATTAAAACTTTTGCATAGCCATTCTTAAGGTACATTTTTAATGGAACAATCGAGTAGCCGACTTCCTTTGATTCACCAATCAGCTTGCTGATTTCTTTTCTATGCAATAGAAGCTTTCTCGTCCTTAGCGGGTCGTGATTGTATCGGTTTCCCTGCTCATAAGGACTGACATGCATGCCGAAAAGATAGATTTCATTGTTTTGAATTCTGGCATATGAGTCCTTCAGATTTACCTTGCCCGCACGGATCGATTTAATTTCCGTCCCCTGCAGAACAATGCCCGCTTCGTATGTTTCTTCTATAGCATAGTCATGATATGCCTTTTTATTTTGCGCAACCATTTTGCCAGTTCCTTTTGGCATGTTAAATCCCCCTTTGCTCCTCTTTCCTGAAATCAGGAAATGCAGCATCCGTTCTATAGCGGTCCCTCTATTATAGCAAAATTGCGTTCCCCTCTCAACGAGGAGCCCTGCTGTGAAGGAAAAGAGAGAGCCTTTTGGCCCTCCCAGTTTTATTACCGCTTCTTTTTCTTCCGCTTTGCTTTTGGCGCATTTTCGTAATGTTTTTTCTCTTTTTTCTTTCTCGGGCCGCCAGAACTGTTTCCTTTTCCCTGATCAGCCTTGCCTCTGCGCGGCTTTTTCTCGGTGCTGCCTGTCTTGAACACCTTTGGCGCTTCACGAGTCTCCCGTCTGCGGGTTCCCTTCATGCCGACGATTTCAAAATCAATCGAGCGTTCGTCTTTGTTTACGTTAACGACACGGACTGTAATCTCGTCGCCAATTCGGAAGACATTACCCGTACGCTCCCCGATCATCGCCATCTGGCGCTCGTCATAGCGGTAATAATCGTCTGTCATATAGCTGACGTGGATAAGACCTTCAATCGTGTTTGGAAGCTCTACAAACATGCCAAAGTTCGTAACAGAACTGATGATGCCATCATATTCCTCGCCAATTTTATCAGCCATATATTCCGCTTTCTTCAGCTCATCTGTTTCGCGTTCCGCTTCAACTGCACGGCGTTCCATATTGGAAGAGTGCTCTGCAATATCCGGGAGCTGAGCATTCCATTTTTCTCTTGTCGCCTGCTCCAGCTTGCCTTCAATTAAATAGGTGCGGATTAGTCTGTGGACAATTAAGTCCGGGTAACGGCGAATCGGTGATGTGAAGTGTGTGTAAAACTCTGTTGATAACCCGAAGTGACCCAGGCTCTCTTCAAAGTACTTCGCCTGCTGCATAGAGCGGAGCATCACTGTGGATACAACCATTTCTTCCGGCTTTCCCTGAACCTCTTCAATGATTTCCTGAAGGGCACGCGGGTGAACAGCATTAGCTGTTCCTTTTACGATATAGCCGAAGTTTGTAATAAACTCGAAAAATCTTCTCAGCTTATCTTCTTTCGGATCTTCATGGATACGGTAAATGAAAGGGACATCCATCCAATGGAAGTGCTCAGCAACGGTTTCATTGGCTGCGAGCATGAACTCTTCAATCAGGCGCTCGGCAATCGAGCGTTCACGCAATGCCACTTCTGTCGGATTGCCCTCTTCATCCACAATGACTTTTGCTTCTTTAAAATCAAAGTCGATGGCTCCGCGATGCATTCTCTTCTTACGCAAGATCAGAGAAAGCTCCTTCATCAGCTCGAACATCGGAACAAGCGATTGGTACCTGTTGATAAGTTCTTCATCCTGCTCTTCTAAAATCTTATTCACATCTGAATAAGTCATCCGTTCCGTTGTTTTAATCACACTCTGGAATATCTCGTGATTCACCACTTCCCCATCCGATGTGATTTCCATCTCACAAGAAAGGGTAAGCCGGTCCACTTTCGGATTCAATGAGCAAATGCCGTTTGATAAGCGATGCGGTATCATCGGGATTACCCGGTCCACTAAATACACGGAGGTTGCCCGCTCTTCCGCTTCTCTGTCAATCGGGGAATCCTCACGGACATAGTATGTGACATCGGCAATATGAACGCCCAGCTTGTAATTGCCGTTATCCAGTTTTTTAACCATTACTGCATCATCAAGATCCTTTGCATCTGCACCGTCTATTGTGACAATAACTTCGTTTCTCAAGTCACGGCGGTTTTCAAGCTCACTTGGATCAATCGTATCCGGCGTTTCCTCGGCCTGCTTAAGCACCTCATCCGGAAATTCAAGCGGAAGGCCATGCTTGTGAATAACAGATAGAATATCCACACCAGGGTCATTTTTATGCCCGAGAATGTCGATAACTTCTCCTTCTGCACTCTTTCTCCCCTCAGGATAAGTGGTCAGTTTTACAACGACCTTGTGTCCTTCAACAGCACCTTTTGATGCTGACTTGGGGATAAAAATATCACTTGCAAACTTTTTATCATCCGGGATAACAAATCCAAAATGCTTGCTTTCCGTATAGGTTCCGACAATTTGTGTTACACCGCGTTCTAAAATGCGGACAATCGTACCTTCCCGCCTCTGACCCGAAGTCTCAGTCGTCACACGCGCAAGCACGATATCGCCATTTAAGGCATTATTTGTTTCATTGGGGGGGATAAAAATATCATCCATTCCCTGCTCTTCCGGAATGACAAAGGCAAATCCCTTTGCGTGCCCGGAAAGCTTGCCGCGGATCAAATTCATTTTTTCCGGCAAGCCGTAGCGATTACTTCTCGTTCTGACGACAAGCCCTTTTTCCTCCATGACAACAAGTGCCTTGACGAAATCTTTGAAGCCAGTGGAATCCTCTATTCCAAACGCGGCCTCAAGCTCCTGAACTGTCAATGGCTTGTACGCTTCATCCTTCATATAATGAAGCAGCTTGTCAAACAGCTGTTGTATATTATTTTCCATATCTTCATCCCTCCTTGGGGAGATTTTTATTCTATTTTTATTCTTCCCAATCAAGCTTTTCTAAAAACGCATACACATCTTCATGAAGCTGGTCACGCTCTTTATCGAGAGTAATCACGTGCCCGGATTCTTCGTACCACTTCAGCTGCTTTGAGTCATTCTCCACTTCATTAAAAATGATATTAGCACTGTCCGTGTTGATCATATGGTCATGTCGTGCCTGTACAACAAATGTTGGGGAGTAAATCATATCCACATGATTGCGTACATCCGCGATTAGCTCCTGAAGTGCCTTTAACGTATTCATCGGTGTTTTTTGGAACTCTTCCATTTCCTGTTCAATCTGTTCTTCCGGCTTTCCTTCAAGTCTCTTATATTCTCTAGCATAACTCAGAATTCCTTCATACATGACTTCTTCGCTTTTTATGTACATAGGTGCGCACATCGGAACAATACCCTTTACAGGTACAGTGTAACCCAATTTAAGGGAAAATACGCCGCCAAGGGAAAGTCCGGCCACTGCAATTTCTTTATGTCCCTTATTTTTCAGAAATTCGTACCCTTCCATCACATCTTTCCACCAGTCTTCCGGACCTGTATGAACAAGTTCCTCGGGCGGAACACCATGTCCCTTATACTGCGGGGCATGGCAGGTGTAGCCCTTTGTTTCAAGAAACCTCGCCATCATTCTTACATCTGCTGTATTTCCGGTGAAACCATGCAGCAGCAGAACTGCTCTTTTTCCATTTCCAAATGTAAATGGTTTTGGTGCAACAACTCTCATTGATAAAACTCCTTTTACCTTTATAATTCCTATAATTTTATTAATCAAACGTTTGATTGAATCTGCATTCCTTATTTTTAGCAAACAGCGGGGCAACATGCCAATAAAAAGCTTTCTTATGTAAAAAATGTGGACGTTGGGAAACATCTGCAAATGTACAGAGCAAAAATAAAAGCCTGACCTTCTGAAGGCCAGGCGCTGCATTCATTTATATCGCGAAATAAGAAACTAAAACAGTAAGGATAAAGAATAAAACAGAAAGAACGATCGTAATGCGGTGAAGAATCAGATCAATTCCGCGTGCTTTTTGCTTTCCAAAAAGCTGCTCAGCTCCCCCTGAAATGGCACCGGAAAGACCTGCGCTTTTACCAGACTGAAGGAGTACAACTACAATAAGGCCAATCGAGACTATGACTAAAAGGGTAATCAATAATGTATGCATGAAGCCACCTCCTGAAAACGTACAATCACATTATTCTTAATTTATCACATTCTTATTGTTTAAACAATAAGATTTTAAGGCTCGGCACAAGAGCAGCAGCTAAATAGTGCCTATCGGGTGATTTTTCAAATGAAATCATCCATTACTGCTTTACATTTACTTCAAAAAAATTGTTTATGTGCGGATAGCACTGATTTATGTGCGGATAAAAATATTTATTTGCGCATAGCAAGAATTTATGTGCGGATAAATTATTTTATGTGCGTTCAGATAGCTCTTAGCCAATTTAATCAAAAACAGCCGCCCCACCCGGGACGGCTGCACAAGCAAGATTACTTGCTCAAGTTATAGAAAGATTTTAGGCCATCGTATACAGCTAAATCGCCAAGCTCGTCTTCGATGCGAAGAAGCTGGTTGTATTTAGCAATACGGTCTGTACGTGACATTGAACCCGTTTTGATTTGGCCAGCGTTTGTTGCAACAGCGATGTCAGCGATTGTAGCATCTTCTGTTTCACCGGAACGGTGAGATACAACTGCTGTGTAGCCAGCGCGCTTCGCCATTTCGATGGCTTCGAATGTCTCTGTTAATGTACCGATTTGGTTTACTTTGATCAGGATTGAGTTGCCTACGCCCTGCTCGATTCCTTGAGCAAGCTTCTTCGTGTTTGTAACGAACAGGTCGTCACCAACAAGCTGCACTTTGCCGCCGATGCGCTCAGTTAATAGCTTGTGGCCATCCCAGTCGTTTTCGTCAAGACCATCTTCAATTGAGATGATCGGGAACTCGTTTACAAGCTCTTCGTAGAAGTTAACCATGTCTTCAGAAGTTAAGCCATTGCGGCCTTCGCCAGCAAGGTCGTATTTGCCCGTTTCTTTGTTGTAGAACTCAGAAGAAGCAACGTCCATTGCAAGGTAGATGTCTTTTCCAGCTTCGTAGCCAGCGTTAGAGATCGCTTCGATGATTACTTCTAAAGCTTCACGGTTTGAACCCAGGTTTGGAGCGAATCCGCCTTCGTCACCTACAGCAGTGTTCAAGCCTTTGCCAGATAGAACTTTCTTCAATGAATGGAATACTTCAGCACCCATGCGGATTGCTTCCTTGAAAGTAGGAGCTCCTACAGGCATGATCATGAATTCCTGGAAGTCTACATTGTTGTCAGCGTGAGATCCTCCATTGATGATGTTCATCATTGGTGTGGGAAGCTGCTTCGAGTTGAAGCCGCCAAGGTAACGGTATAATGGAAGTCCTACAGACTCAGCAGCAGCATGTGCACAAGCCATGGATACGCCAAGGATTGCGTTTGCGCCAAGCTTGCCTTTGTTTTCAGTTCCATCTAATGCGATCATTGTGCGGTCGATGCCAACCTGGTCTGTTACATCCAAGCCGATAACAGCGTCAGCAATTAGATTGTTCACGTTGTCTACTGCTTTTTGAACACCTTTTCCAAGGTAGCGGGACTTGTCGCCGTCACGAAGTTCTACTGCTTCGTGCTCACCAGTGGATGCTCCGGAAGGAACGATGGCACGGCCAAAAAATCCTGATTCTGTTAAAACTTCAACTTCAACTGTTGGGTTACCGCGGGAATCTAAAACTTCACGAGCATATACTTGTTCGATAAATGGCATAGTAATTCTCTCCTTTTTTATGAAAAATCGTTTTCGACAAAATTCGGGTGGTGCCTGTCACCGATTACTTTTTCAATAAAGTTGTTCCTGTCATTTCAGCAGGTTTTTCCAGTCCAAGCAGGTCCAGGACAGTTGGAGCAAGGTCTCCTAAAATTCCGTCTGTGCGGAGCTCAGCACCATCTTCTGTAACGATGACTGGAACTGGGTTTGTCGTGTGGGCGGTCATTGGGCTGCCTTCCAGGGTAACAACTTCATCGGCATTTCCATGATCAGCTGTGATGATCGCTTTTCCGCCTTTTGAAATAATGAGATCAACAATTTTGCCAAGGCATTCGTCAACTGTTTCAACCGCCTTGATCGTTGGTTCAAGCATGCCAGAATGCCCCACCATGTCCGGGTTGGCAAAGTTCAGGATGATCGCATCGAAATTGTCAGCCTCTATTTCCTTCAGCAACGCGTCCGTCACTTCATAAGCACTCATTTCAGGCTTAAGGTCATAGGTAGCTACTTTCGGTGAGTCGATCAGGATCCGCTCTTCGCCAGGAAACTTCTCTTCGCGCCCGCCGCTCATAAAGAACGTCACATGAGGATACTTTTCTGTTTCCGCAATGCGGAGCTGTGTTTTTCCATTTTGGGCTAAAACCTCACCCAGGGTGTTATCAAGGTTAGTCGGTTTGAACGCTACATACCCGTCAACCGTTTCACTGAAGTGGGTCAAACATACAAAGAACAAGTTTTCAGGATGTCCTGGCCCTCTATCAAAGGAACGAAAGTCTTTATTTGTAAAAGTGTTCGAGATCTGGATTGCCCTGTCCGGACGGAAGTTATAGAAAATGACTGCATCATTTTTCTTTATCGTTGCAACCGGTTTACCATCTTCTGCAGTAATGACAGATGGTATGACGAACTCATCAAAGATACCATTTTTATAGTTATCTTCAACTAAATCCAAAGGATCGCTGTATGAAGGGCCGTCACCATACACCATGGAACGGTAAGACTTTTCAACACGCTCCCAGCGTTTGTCGCGGTCCATGGAATAATAGCGTCCGGAAATCGTTGCAAATTCGCCGACTCCGTACTCCTTCATTTTTTCCTGCGCTTCTTTAATGTAGCCTGCTGCTGTTTGCGGGCCAACATCACGTCCATCCAGGAAACCATGAACATAGACATTCTTCACGCCTTCTTCAGCGGCCATACGAAGCAATGCGAATAAGTGCTGAATATGGCTGTGAACGCCTCCATCTGAAAGAAGTCCCATCAAATGAAGATCCGTGCCATTCTTTTTAACATGGTCAATCGCAGAACGGAACGTTTCGTTTTTCTCAAACTGTCCTTCACGGATGGCCACATTCACTCTTGTTAAGCTCTGATACACAATCCGGCCTGCACCGATGTTTAAGTGGCCTACTTCAGAGTTTCCCATTTGCCCTTCCGGAAGACCTACTGCTTCACCGCTGGCTGTCAGCGTTGCGTTAGGGTAGGTATTCCAGTAGCGTTCGAAGTTTGGCTTCTTTGCCTGGGCAACGGCATTTCCCATCCGCTCGCCGCGCAATGCGAAACCATCTAAGATGATTAATGCAACTGGAGATTTACTCATTCTTTCCTGCCTCCAATAATTGAAGGAAGCTTTGCGGCTCAAGGCTTGCGCCGCCTACAAGAGCTCCATCAATATCAGGCTGGCTCATATATTCTTTAATATTTGCAGGCTTTACACTGCCGCCGTACTGAATGCGGACTGCATCTGCAGCAGCTTGTGAAAATTGCTTCGCAACAACAGAGCGTATATGTGCACATACTTCATTCGCATCTGCAGATGTTGAAGATTTGCCTGTTCCGATTGCCCAGATTGGCTCATACGCAATAACAGTCTGTTTTACCTGATCTTCTGTTAAGCCATTAAGAGCTTTTTCCACCTGCGTGCCTACAAGATCCATTGTTTCACCGTTTTCACGCTGTTCAAGCGATTCACCGACACAAACGATAGGAGTTAAATTGGATTTAAAAGCAGCCAACGTTTTTTTGTTAACGGCCTCGTCTGATTCATTAAACATTTCCCGGCGCTCGGAATGACCAAGGATTACATATTTTACTCCAAGGTCTTCAAGTGCCACAGGGCTGATTTCGCCTGTAAAAGCACCGCTTTCTTCAAAGTGCATGTTTTGCGCGCCGATTTCAACATCAGAACCCTTTGCGCTATCCACAAGGCGCTCCAGGAATAGTGCAGGGGCACATACAACTGTTTCTACCTGTTCTTTCCCCGGTACTAAGCCATTGATTTCTTCAAGAAATACTTTCGCTTCCGGAAGTGTTTTATGCATTTTCCAGTTTCCAGCGATAATTGGTTTACGCATGTTGCACGTCCTTTCATGCTTTTTATTATTGTCATGTATTCGACAAATTTCGGGTGGTGCCTGTCACCAAATTATTTATCATTTAAAGCCACTACGCCTGGCAGAGCCTTTCCTTCCATAAACTCAAGGGAAGCCCCGCCGCCTGTTGAGATATGGCTCATGCGGTCTGCAAGATGGAACTTCTCAACTGCAGCTGCAGAATCTCCGCCGCCAATGACTGAATATGTATCGTTTGCTTCTGCTAAAGCCTCTGCCACTGCTCTTGTGCCGCCGGCGAATTTTTTCAATTCGAATACACCCATTGGTCCATTCCAGATAACAAGCTTTGAATTTTGGATTACATCGCTGTAGATATCACGCGTTTTAGGCCCAATATCAAGTGCTTCCCAGTCAGAAGGAATTTCTTCAATTGCTACTGTTTTAATATTTGCTTCCTCAGAAAAATCGTCTGCTACCACGACATCAGCAGGCATATAGAAGTTCACGCCTTTTTCTTTCGCTTTTTCCATAAACGATTTTGCAAGGTCAATTTTATCTTCTTCTAAAAGTGACTTTCCTACTTCATGGCCGTTAGCTTTTACAAACGTATAGGCAAGTCCGCCGCCAATAATCAGGTTGTCTACCTTTTCAAGAAGGTTTTCTATTACACCGATCTTATCTTTAACCTTTGCACCGCCGATAATGGCTGTAAATGGACGTTCCGGATTTGAAAGAGCTTTTCCAAGTACATCAAGTTCTTTTTCCATTAATAGTCCTGATACTGCAGGAAGATGCTGCGCAATTCCTTCCGTAGAAGCATGTGCACGGTGTGCTGCTCCAAAAGCATCGTTCACATACACATCAGCAAGCTCAGCAAATGCC